>JANQGP010000124.1 GCA_028277265.1 Woeseiaceae bacterium
TCTCGGTATCTCGGCTATCTTCATCATCCTCGGCCTCGCAGGTGGCGACGTCGGCAACCTGAAACCGCACATCGGTTCCGTCGACGGCGACCTGCTCTGCCTTGGCATCCTCGCCGTGTTCATCACGACACCCTTCTGGTTCGCCGGTTTCGACATCATTCCGCAGGCGCTCGGTGAAAAGGCCGCCGGTGCCGACATGCGGCTGCTGCCGGTGGTCATGGTCGGCGCGATCACGCTCGCACTGGTGTTCTACCTGCTTATCATCGTGACGTCGGCAATGGCCATGCCGCGCGCCGAATTGCTGCAGCAGGATCTGCCGACCGCGGCAGCCTTTACCGCGGCTCTCGGTTCGGTATGGCTCGGCAAACTCGTGCTGTTCGGCGGCCTGCTAGGCCTGATATCGACGTGGAACGCGATCTTCTTCGGCGCGGCCCGGCTCGTGTTCGCACTCGGCCGCGCGCACATCATCCCGGCGCAATTCGGATATGTTCACCGGCGCTTCAAATCTCCGGCAATTGCGGTAGTTTTCGTCGGCATCGTCGGGGGACTCGGCAGCCTGCTGGGGCGGAACGCGATCATCCCGATCGTCAATATCGGCGCGACCATCCTGTCGAGCCTGTTCCTGCTCATTTGCGTCGGCGTCATCGTGTTGCGCCGGAAATGCCCGGAACACCCTCGGCCCGTCCGCCTTCCTGGCGGCCCGGCCATCCCGCTCGTCGGTTCGCTGTTCGCAGCATCGATGGCGATCCTGTCGTTCGTCGAACCCTATCGCGGGTCGGGCGGATGGCCCGTGGAGTGGACGTTGCTCGGTGCCTGGCTGCTATTGGGCGTCGTGTTCTGGTTGGCGGCGCGCCGCATTCGCAGTTCGGTGACCGAGGAAGACCGGCACTTCCTGATGCTCAACGAGTAGCAGCCAGCCCGAAGTCTGATCACGCGATTGTCAGCAGCCCTCGTCTTGGTGCCACTCGGCGAGCCCGGCGACGGCGGCCTCAATGACGGGCATCGCCGTATCAGAAAGTTGGGCGCGCCATGATTCAGACGCCGGGACAAACGCCTCGAGAACGCTTTCTCGATACCGTTGCAGCCGCGGGTCCGACGGGTCCGCAGCGAACTTCAGCCACCGATCGACGATCTCCGCCGCCATGACACGCTCCGGCTCGTAGGTGCCAATCTCGATGACCGCACCGGCAACGCTCGCGGCGCCCATGGCACGCTCGATGCCGCGAAACAGCAAGCCGTGGCGCTGCGGCGGCTCAACTCCCTCGTAGGCCTCACCGATGCTGTCCTTGGCCGTGAGATTATCCCTGCCCCACCAGTTCGCGGCCACATTGAACATTTCGCTGTCGACGCCGCTGAAGCACAGATAGAAGGGCTTCCCGAAATCCCCTCGGCCCGTGTGCCAGTCGATTACGCCGAGCCGCTCGACGCCGGCAAGTTCTGTTCGCAGGACTTCGTGCAGTACCGTGTTGGACCACTCAGGCGCCGCACCCCCGTAACTCAGCCCGGTGGGATATTGATACTGGCCAGCACCCAGCGCATCGCTAAGTGCCTGATAGCCGTGTTGTGCCTCGAACGCCTGTAGTGCTGCGTGGACGCTCGCGACCGTCACGCTATCCTTGCCGCCCGGGCATACGATATCGTGTACCGCGGCATAGCCGGCATTCACCGGCAGCGGCATGTCGAAATCGATGAAATTGCGATTCAGGTCGACGTTGTTCTCGGTCGTCCGACTGCAATACGCGAAGCCCCACGGGTTGAGCGCATGCAGGACGACCACTTTCAGGCCGGGAGGTAAGGCATTACCGTCATTCTGCTCGAGCCAGGCCGTCTGGATTGCCGACCCGGGAGGCCCTTCGACACCATGCGTGCCTGACAGCATCAACAGCGCGGTGCTCGTCTGCGAGTCGCCGAGCGATGCGACATCGATTGTCAGGGGTCCGCCGTAGCGATCGCAGCAAGACGGGTGCGAAAAGCACTGCAACCGCGCACCCCGCTTTGCCGCCGCGGCCCTGAAACGAGCGCGAGCCGCGACGTAGTCGGCCGCAAATTCCGGTTGCTTTTCTGGTAATTGCGCCACGCCCGGGCCCTGGTTTTCGCCGGCGGAGAATACTTCAACGCATGGTTGCAAAAAGATTCTCGATAAGCAAATATATTCGGGAAAGCGATAATTGACGGAGTAAGGGTCTGGGATCGCGCGTCATCATCACGGCGGGGGGATCGGGAATCGGCAGGGCCATTGCCGAGCGCTTCGGCGCCGCCGATGCGGCCGTCGCCGTTTGCGACGTCTCCGCGGGTGCTCTCGAGGCCTTGCGGGGTGACAACCCCAGCATTCACACGTTTATTGCCGATGTTTCGGATCCGCAGCAGGTCGACGAATTCGTTACGGCGGCAATCGATTCGCTGGGCGGCGTCGATGTTCTCGTCAACAATGCCGGCATCGGCGGACCGCGGGCCGCGCTCGAGGACATTGCGATCGACGACTGGGATCGGACCATCGCAGTAAATCTGAATGGCGCGTTCTACTGCATGCGGGCGGTCATTCCGCATCTCAAGCGCCAGCAGTCGGGATCGATCGTCAACATCTCGACGACATCGGCGCGTACGGGACTCCCCAACCGCTCGCCCTATGTTGCGTCAAAAGTGGGACTGCAGGGTCTCACGTACACGGCGGCCCGCGAACTCGGACCGTACAACGTTCGCTGCAACGCGATACTGCCCGGCTACATCAACAACGAACGCGGCAACTTGCTGATTCAGAAGCACGCCGACGAGACGGGCAAGTCGCCGGAGCAGGCGCGACACGATTTCATGCGGTTCATCTCAATGCGCACGATGATCGAGATGTCGGAGATCGGCGACATGGCCGTGTTCCTCGCCAGCGATGCCGCACGCCACGTGAGCGGTCAGCAAATCGGTGTGTGCGGCAACCTTGAATACGAAGTCTAAGGAGACCGGAGCCGCCACAATGAGGCTGCCGAATTGCAAGTCGCTCGTTCACGTACTGTTGCTCGCCGTCTGCGGTTGTTCGGGCGCCGAGGCTCCATCAAGCGCGTACATCGATACCGATCGCGGCACTTGGATGAATGTCGATGTGTCACCGGACGGTGCGCACATCGTGTTCGACCATCTCGGCGTGATTCATACGCTCCCGGTAACCGGTGGTAGGGCGCGACCGCTGGTCCTGCGCGCCCTCGACGACGCGTACGGTACCGAGTTCGAGCCGTTCTCCCACTCCCCTGCGTACTCCCCGGACGGCCGCTTCGTTGCGTTCGTGTCTGACGCCAGCGGTGCGGAAAACGTCTGGGTCGTCGAAGCGACCGGGATCGACGCCAGGCAACTCACGTTCGTCGACGGCAAGGGATTCAGCTCGCCAGTCTGGACCGACGACGGGTCCGCGATCCTCGTCCGGCGCAGCGACAATCTGCGCGACGGAGAAATCTGGCGCATCGAACCGGGCAACTCGAGGCCCGTCCCCGTCGGAACACGGCAGCATTTCTTTGACGCCCAGGGTCCCGAAACTTACGGCGATACGCTTTACCTGGCTGCGCCGACGCACGACGGCACACGACGACCATTGCGTCGCGAGACTTGGCAAATCATGGCGGGCGTCGCGGGTGGTGGCTTCGATCGCGTCACCGACGCACCCGGCGGCGCGGTACGG
The DNA here is from genome assembly GCA_028277265.1 of Woeseiaceae bacterium. Classification (GTDB taxonomy): domain Bacteria; phylum Pseudomonadota; class Gammaproteobacteria; order Steroidobacterales; family Woeseiaceae; genus UBA1847. The sequence goes on from JANQGP010000124.1 coordinate 3,662, forward strand.
CCACGCGTGTCACCCGACGGACGCTGGCTGGCCTACGCAAGCTGGCATGAGCAGTCGCCATCCATCGTCGTCAGTGAACGCGAGACCGGCGAGGTCCGGTTTGTGTTGCAAAATGTCGCCGAGCGCAATCTCCAGGACATGTACATCGCCCAGCTCGACCTGTTTCCGGGCTATGCGTTCTCGCCAGACTCGCAGTCCCTGTTCCTGGCCGCCGACGGCCGGCTTCAACGGGTCGATATCAATACGGGCGACTCGGTCAACGTTCCGTTTCGTATTGATCGCGTGCTGGATACACAGCCGAACCCTGTACCGCGCCTTGAATTGCCGGCAATGGATTTCCAGCCACGCATCATTCGTTGGCCCGCAGTCGGCAGTGACAACAACATCGTCGTGGAGGCGTTGGGCCGCCTTTGGCGGCCCAACGCTGGGGGCGGCAAGGAATGGACCCCGATCACGCCGGACACGATGTTCGCTGCGCAACCCGATGTTGCTGGCGACGGACGTATCGCGTTTATCGCCGCCGATGCGCGCGGTGCCCGGAATATTTACCTGCATGACCTGAAAGGCAATTTCCGCCGCCTTACCGAAGGCTGGTCGGCTTATTCAGCACCTCGTTTCTGTCTCGACGGCTCCTGCGTGATCGCGGTCAAAGGCCCGCCGGACTTTGGCATCAGCCTGCCCGGTTCGGCAGTCAAGCGCGAACTGGTCCTGATCGATCTCGACTCCGGCACGGAGCGAAGTCTGGCAAAGGGGACGTTCTCGGAAGCCGGCGCTTGGCCAGCGAGCGAAGACGGTCCCTTATTTGCGATGGGCTCCGACGGACTCTTGCGAGTCGATCCTGCTACTGGTGCGGCCGACGTCGCTATCGCGCGCGGCGATGCCGATCTCATCGTGCCGTCTCCATCGGGTGGGCACGTGGCGGTTGTGATCAACAACCACGTTTTCGCAACAACATTCGAGCGGGCCGCGAACGAGATCGCGCGCCTCTCGAGCGACCCACCGCCCTACGCCGATTATCCGGGAGAACTCGGCAGCTTCCCGCGCTGGCTCGAGGGTGACCGCTTGATGTGGGGCGCTCCGGGCGAGATTCGGATCGGCAGCCCGGACGCGCTCGAACAAGCCAAATCGATTGAAGCGGAGATTAGGCAACGTATGCCCCAACACGGGCCGGCATTGGTGTTGCGAGGTGCGCGAGTAATTACGGCATCTGCGACCGGTACATTCGAATCGGCCGACGTCGTCGTTGCCGACGGGCGCATCCGTTGCGTGGCCGACGCCGGTGAGTGCGCCGTACCCGAAGATGCAAGCATCGTCGATGCCGAGGGCAAGACGATCATTCCCGGACTGATCGATACGCACCAACATGCGGTCGCGCTCGCCGGCGGCGACGCGAACCGCAATATTCCCGCAGTCTATCCGCCGGCCAGCCTGCTGCTCGCCTATGGCGTTACGTCGACTCGCGACCCGGCACTGTTGTCGAACTACCGCGACTTCGGCCTCATCGAGGCGATAAACTCGGGGCGCATTCCCGGAGCTCGCTACCTCGCAAGCGGGGAGCGGATTATGCCCGAGAAGATCACGATCACCTCCCCGCAAGATGCCACAGCAGCTGTTGCTGACCTCGTTCGTCTCGGAGCGACCTGCATCAAGGAATACTTGCTCCCCGATCGCAGGCAACGCGTCTGGTTGCGGCGCGCAACCAGTGATGTCGGGATCGTCTCGGCGTTCGAAGGTGGCTACGACTTCAAACTGTCCATGACCGCATTCCTCGACGGTTACACGACCGTTGAACATTCGGCCGGCAATCACATGCTTCACGACGATGCCGTGCAGCTCATGCTCGCCACAGAAGCCCGCTACACGCCGACGATACTGACGCAGATCGGCGCCGAGTTTTTCTATAGGAGCCATGACATTAACGCCGAATCGCGCCTGCGCCGATTTATTGGCGATCGTGGCATTCAATTACTCCTGCAGCGACGGCGTCGCGGCCAAGGTGTTGCGGATGCCGAGACGGCCTATCGCGCCCTGATCGAAAGCGCGGCCGCAGCCGCGAATGCCGGCGTACCGGTCCTCGTCGGCGCACACGACTCACCGGCACCGACGGGGCTGGGCACGCATTGGGAGATGTGGGCGCTTGTCGCTGGCGGCATGTCGCCGCAGCAGGTGCTCGAGGCGGCAACGATCGAAGGCGCACGAGCGCTCGGCATCGACCATGAGACAGGTAGCGTAGAGGCCGGAAAGCGCGCGGACCTGCTGATTCTGGGCGCCAACCCGCTCGACGACATACACAATACGTTGTCCGTCGAAACCGTCCTGTTCGACGGCCGCCGTTTCGACAGCCAGACCCTGATCGAGGAGTAGACTATTGAACCAGAACCGACGCATATTCATGCAATCGCTGGCGGCCGCAGGCCTGTTGTCGGCCGGTGGACTTCGGACAGAGTTCGCCGAGGCCGGCACAACGATTCGCCTGGCCCTACAGACATACAGCCTCAAGGAACTCGACCTCCACTACCTGTTACCGATCATTGCGAAACTCGGTTTCGATCGAGTGGAGACATTTGATCGCCAGTTGTCCGTGCATTCGTCACAGCAGGACCTTGCCGGTGCCATTGCTGATCTCGACACAGCAGGAATCGATGTAACAGCGTTTTACACCGACGAGTTCGAGAACGACGAGCTACTGACACACGCGATCTTCGCATTCGGGATGCGTATCGGCATCGAGCTGTTCACGACGGGACGCGAGCCGGGCGCCCTCGCCTGGGCCAACCGGTTGTCCAGCCGCTATGGCATTCCGGTGGCACTGCACAACGCCAGTCCCGGTCCCGGGAAACACTACGTCTCCCTGAAGGAAATCGATGCCACGCTGACCGAATTGGAGAGCCTTCGAGTTTGCGTTGACATCGGCAATTTCGTACGGGCCGGAATCGATCCTATCGACGCCATTCACCATTTCGGGTCGAAAGTTGCGGAGGTTCACATTAAGGACGTGGATGCTGAAGGCCAGCACACGTTGCTCGGTGACGGCATCATCGACCTCGAAGGAGTCCTGGCTGCGATGGCCGGCGTTGGTTTCTCCGGCCTGTTGACACTCGAATACGGCGGTAATCCGGACGACATCACTGCGCGTATCAGCGCTATCGGAGAAAACGCGAATCGGCTCAGGAAACTGGCAGGATAACGGATCATGCGGACAATTCGAATTCACAATCTCATTGCAATGGCCGCAAGCCTTGCACTTTTGGCTGGCACTCCCGCTTTTTGCGCTGCGGACGAGGGCCCGAAGGTCGCGCTTGCGAGCCACTCGTTTCACGAACTCAACTTGAGCAGGTTGCTGCCGCGAGCTGCACGCATGGGCGTCAGGTACATGGAACTCAGCGACCGGCATGTTTCCGTGTTCTCATCCGAGCGGGACATCGAGCGCTTGCGAGCCGCCTTCGCGCAAACCGGCATCAAGCCAGCCAGCACATTTACCGCATTCTTGTCGGCCGACGAGGCCAGCAATCGTCAGATCTTCGAGTTTGCCCGATCCCTCGAAATGGAGTTCATAGCCGCCGTGCCGGATCCTGAGTTGTTGCCGATGTTGTCCGAACTCGCGGAGGAGTACGGCGTCGGCGTCGCTCTGCACAATGGCGAGGCCGAGGAACCGTATGGAACGCTCGAGAAAGTCAAAGCGGTACTCGAACAGTATCCCGGAATCGATACTGTCGTCGATGTCGGCTACTACGCACGCCAGGGAGCCGACCCCGTCGAGGTTGTGCACGCGCTCGCGGGCCGCATCCGGGAGATTCATGCAAAGGACATGTACAACCTTGATCTCCCCGAAAAGGATGAACCCTACACGGTCGTCGGATTCGGGCTGGTCGACTGGCCCGCCATTGCAGATGCCTTGCGTGATACGGGCTTCACAGGCTACGTTACTGTCGAATACACAGGTGACTTCTGGAATTACCTCACGCGAGAACCCAAGATTTCGCAGAGCCTTGGCTACCTGAATGGCCTTTTCGAGTAGCGCGTCCCAGGACGAAAGGCGAACGGGGGCGTTTATGAATACGAAGACAGCAGGGCGGCGGACCGGGGCCGCGGGACACGAAATCGGCAAGCGTCTTCGCAGAATTCGCCGTGACCGCGACTGGACGCTAGAGGACCTCAGCAAGCACACCGGCATTTCGCCTTCCACGATCTCGAAATTCGAGAACGGCCAGGGCGTGATAACCATTGATACCCTAATGAAGCTGTCGAAGGGGCTCGGGTTGTCGATGGACAGCCTTGCCAATCCCTATGTCCAGCCCAGTAACAGCGGCGTCCGTACGATCACGCGTCGCCGATCCGGCGAGGTTTTCCGCGGAACCGTCAGCGAGTTCGAAGTGCTGTCCGGCGAACTCGCGCAGAAGCACCTGTTCCCCGTCGTCATCAGGACGACACGTGAGGACGATTCGCCGGGCGGCAACTGGAACGAATTTCCGGGCGAGCGTTTCTTATACGTTCTCAAAGGGACCGCGAAACTACTGACCGAGTTTTACACACCGGTCATCCTCAACCCGGGCGACAGTGCGCACTTCGACAGCTCGATGAAACATGGTGTTGTCAGCGCTGACGGCAACGAAGTCGAGTTCCTGTCGATCTCGTATGACGTTACAGGGCAACACGCATCGCCACCCGAGCTCGCGTCGGAAATCGAAGAAAACTAGATACACTTCCTGAAAGTCGACGCGTCGACGTTGCCGCCAGAGCAGACGACGCCAACGGTAAGTCTTCCGGAAGGAACGCGATTCGCCAGTACCGCTGCAAGTGCAACCGCGCCGCCGGGTTCGAGCACAATCTTCAGGTGTCGGAACGCGAATGCGATCGCCGCAACCACCTCATCGTCGCTGACAACCAGCCCGGCCGCGACCAACTGCCGATTGATCGCAAACGTCATCTCTCCCGGTTGTGGTGCGAGGAGCGCATCACAGAAGGATCCCCCGGCGTTCTCGTTGGCGACGCGGTGCCCCGAAGCAAGAGAGCGCGCCGTGTCATCGAAGCCCTCCGGCTCCACGGTGTATACCTCGGTTTCCGGTGACAGGTGTCGGATAGCCAGTGCTGAACCGGCTGTCAGTCCACCGCCGCCGCAGCAGACCAAGACCGCATCCGGACGAACACCCCGATCCTCAAGCTGGCGCATCAGCTCGAGTCCAACGGTGCCCTGTCCCGCTATCACGTCGAAATCATCGAACGACGGGACGAGAACACAGCCTTTGCTGCGCGCAAGGTCAGCCGCAATCTCTTCGCGGCTCTCCGTCAGCCGGTCATAGCAAATCACCTCGGCACCGAGCGTTCGGGTGTTTTCAATCTTTACGTCTGGCGCATCCGAGGGCATGACGATAGACGCCGGAATCTCCAACAGGCCGGCGGCGGCGGCAACACCCTGGGCATGATTTCCCGACGAGAATGCCACCACCCCTGCCCGGCGCTCGGCTGCGGTCAGCTGCGAGAGCCTGTTGAAGGCGCCCCGAAACTTGAAGGTACCAGTTCGCTGCAGGTTCTCGAGCTTCAGGAAGACGCTGAGCCCGATCTGGTCGTCCAGCGCGTCGTTGCGGATGAGCGGTGTGTGGACAGCCCAGCCAGACAGCCTTTCGGCAGCTTCAAGTACGTCATCAGCGGTGGGTAGATTGCTCAACGCGCTGCGACGGGATGGCCGGTCTCGCTCACGAAGCGGGACCGGCCGTGTGCCTTGCCTCCCGAGAATCGTAACTGCCGGTCAAAGCTGACTTACCAGCGCGTTGTCACCGACAGAAACCAAGCACGTGGCGTACCAATGTTGACGCGTTGCCCATTGTTGAAGCCACTTGCCGGGAAGTACTCCTCATCACCGAGGTTCTTACCGGACAGCTGAACACGTGTCGGCAGGCTCTCATCCCGACCGCTGAATGAGAATGGCAGGTTGTACCAGACCGAAGCATCGTAGGTCGTGTAACTGCCGAGCCGCCAAGTATTCGCATTGTCGCCGAAGCGATCACCTGAATAGAATACACCGCCACCGAAGCCGAAGCCCGCCAGCGAACCCTCCTGTACCTCGTAGCTTATCCAACCGTTGAAGGTGTCATCCGCGACGTTTCGGGGCGTCGTACCATCCGGTAGTTCCGTATCGACGTTTGCATAGCCTACAACCAGGTTCATCCCAGGTATGGGCTGGCCCGTCAAACTGACTTCGAAGCCACTCGCATCCTGACCGTCGGCGAGCATTGCTTCATCGCCCGATCCTATGACGACGTTTTCTTTCTTGATATCGAAGCCTGCGACACTCAAGTTCAGCTTGCCGTCGAGAAACTGCGTTTTGACACCGACTTCAAATTGCTTTGAGTTTTCCGGATCGAACGGGTCGGTCACCGACACGTTTCCGTCGAGGTCTACGCTCAACGACGTATTCGGCACGAAGGCCTCGGCATAGCTTGCAAACACCGAGACATTCTCCGTCGGCGAAAACAACACACCTACCTGGGGTGACAGTTCGCTCTTGCTATCGAGAGGACCGCTACCGTCAGCATCGGCTTCGTCAAACCGCAGACCAACGAGCGCCGCGAACTTGTCATTGAAGCGGACGAAGTCCTGAATCGCAAAGCCGTACTCGTCAGTATCTGTTGCTGTGTCGAAACCGCCCGTGAAACCGGGTTGTAGTTGTCCGTAGATCGGATCCCTGAGATTGAACAAAGGCGTGGTCACGCCGTTTGTGTTCGGTGTAGTCCCAAAAAACCTCGTCTCCTCGTCTTCGCGATAGTCGGCGGTAAATGCCAGCTGATGCGTAACTCTACCCGTCTCGAACTCGCCGGTAACGAGGAAGTTGACGAAGGTCGCATCGATACTGCGATCCTGGCTACCATCAACGCGTCGCGAAATCCAGATCTGGTCAGTGTCTTCGTCAAAGAATGGTTCCGGCGTCGGAATATTCATCGGATCCGCGAAGAAGCCATCAATAATCTGGGCTGACTCGTCAAATACGAACACCGCCCGCGGTCGGACTTGAATATCGTCGGAGTCAGACGTCTCGAATGCAACGGATGCACGCAATGTCCAGTTGTCGCTGAAAGCGTGCGACAAATCGATGCTGTAGAACTGAAACTCTGTTTCAAATATCTCAAAGTCCTCGCCGAAGCGGCGAGACGTGGGAATGTCCGTGATTTCGTTTACCACCCTGCGAGTTCCGTCAGGCACAGCGACGGCTATCGTTCCGCGGTCGAGAGGACGCTCTTCGTCCCGATACTCGATCGATACTCCAAGCGAAGTCGAATCCGTAAGCCGAAACTCGCCGCTCGCAGCTATGACGTTTCGCTTGATCGTCGTGAAGTCGCGAAAACTCTCTGCATCTTGCAATGAGGCAACCGCACGGAATCCGAAAGTGTCTTTCACTGGTCGGGAGATATCCAGAAGTGTCATCAGATCATTCCAACGCCCACCTCGCAACTCAACGTAATTCCAGGGTTCGGCAAGCGGCGCTTTTGTCACCACATTAACCAGACCCCCGGGCTCCACTTGCCCGAATCCTATCGACGCCGGACCCTTGATGACCTCGACGCGATCGATGTTCGTCGTGTTGATTTTGAAATTGCTGCGCCGGCGAAGGCCATCGCGATAAACCGTATTGCGTCGATATCCCCGCAGGAAAAAGTCATCGTTCGTCCCACCGAAACCGTCGCTCAGCGAAACACCGGGAACGTTGCGAAGCGCCTGGTCCAGCTCGGTCACTTTTTGGTCGAGGATAAGCTGTTCCGGAATAGTCTCGACAATGCGCGGCATGTCGAGAAAGTCGAGCGGGAATCCTGTCAGGCTGTCTGACCGACCAGCCTCATACCGTTCTGGTGGCGTACCAAGTACGACAATCTCTTCTAGCTCTTCGCTGTCTTGTTGGGCCAGCGTTAGTGAGGGTGTTATCGCGATGCCAGCGCAGGTGGCCAGAAGCAATTGTCTCGAGTGTTTTCTTGTTGACAACATGGGCTCCCCCTTTTTTTTGCTCAACTTATTAATACTTAATATTAAGCTAATGTGACGGGGCTGACAACTTCCATTCTCTCACCCGTTCTAATGCGAACGACAATCATTCTCATTTAGTTAACCATGTCCTTTCCGTATGGACAAGCGACGATTTCACCTCACTTTTCGAGCGCAGCATCATCGAAAACTCTGCCAGCCTTGACGACGAACGCTACATCAAGGGTGTTTTCGATGCGCTCCAGCGGATCGGCGTTGAGGACGACGAAATCGGCGATCTTGCCGGACTCGATCGACCCGAGGTCGTCATCTGCTCCGATGAATTTGGCGCCGTCCAGCGATGCCGATTCCAGGGCCCGCAACGGACCCATAGCTTCGGCGAGAATCCATATCTCGAAATGAGGCGACAGGCCCGGATACTCGCCGTGACTCGCCACCGTTACGAGTCCTCCGCGCTCGACGATCGCGTTCAGTGCCTGCGAGTTGAGATCGGTGAAGTAGTCGGATTTCGGGCGCAACGGCTGCGCCGCGTGCGCGGCCAGTCGGGATTGTCGCGCCGGCGGCATGAAGCGGCGCAGCCGCTCGCTGTCCCACAGCGCGGGTCGTTGCAGGTAGTAGCCGTGATTCATTAGCCCGCTTGCAACCCCCAAGGTCGCGTTGATCATGATCTCCGCCTGGGCAAAGAATTCCGCGGCGTCGGAACGGAACGGCATTTGCACCGGTGTGTGCTGATGCGCGGTGTAGCCATCGAGGGCGAGGCTGATGCCGTACTCGTAAAGCCCTTTGACAAGATGCGCAGTAACCGCCATGTCGTGGGCCCGGGCGGCCTCGGCGACCATTTGGCGGGCAGCACGGTCACGCTCCCGTAGGTACTGCTTGATCCCCGTCGCACCCCAGCTCTTCGTCTTGTAGACCTGTTCATTGACCATGTCGAAAGTCGATGAATCCACGTAGTACGGCCCCTTGTCCCAGCGCAATTTGTCGGACGACGCAAAGACGCGGGGGCCGAGGATTTCTCCCGTCTCGATGAGTTCGATGAGGGGATAGGTGACTTCCGACCACATCGAGGTCGAAAATGCCGTCGTAACACCGAACGCCAAGTCTGCTCGAAGTTGCGAATGGTCCCGTGGCGTAATCAGATCAAGTACTCCGCTCGGGGAATTGTGAAGATCAATAATGCCCGGGATAATTGTCTTGCCCGCGACATCCACCTTGCGATCTGCAGATGCCGTATCGCAGTCCCCGACGCAGGCAATGCGATCGCCGGCTACAATGACGGTCGCCGATTCCAGGACGCCAGCATCGCCCAACGTGACGACACGCGCGCCGGTGTAGGCGATCACTTCTGTACCTATCGCGCGTGCCTGCTCGATCTCTATGCGTCGCGTCGCGACACTAGCGGCCGCCGTATCGTAGCGGTACACCGTGTCGGCGCTGACGAACTCTATGTGCCGACCGTCCAGCCAGTGCGGGTAGAGCCCGCCCAAAGGGCTGATTCGTGTTACAGGTCCCAGCGTCCCGCCCGCGTACGGAAGCGTGGCGATATCGACGATACCGTCTGTGCCCGCGTCAAGGAGGTAGGTCTCGGACACGCTCTTGACGGCAAAACGAGTGCCGTCAGGTGACGGTGCGGCGATTTCCGAGAACGGCACCGTGGCATGGTGACGCACATCGGTACCGTCCGCTGCGATCGACCGAATCTGCGTACGGGGTCCGTCGTCGCCCGGCACATCCTGCGTGTAGTAGATGCGCCCGTTCGCGGCAAAGGACGGACTCACGATGGCGCGGGTGCGTGGCATCCTAGTCACGGCTATCACGTGTTGCGGAACTCCGCCGGCATTGGCATCCAGGATTACGATGTCCGTTTCGAACAGATAACTCAGATAACGAAAACTCGCGAGGTCGCTTTCGCCCATCGCCAGCACCAATTTGCTTCCGTCGGGCGACCAGTCGAGATTCAGGAACTCGGCCTGCGCCGCCGTCAGCTCTACCTGCTCTCCGCTCGAGACATTGATCTTCCACACCGAACCGCGTTGCTCGTGATCCCACGCTGCGAAGGCGATCCACTGACCATCAGGCGACCAGGCAGGAGCATACTCGAGCGGTCCGAAACCCGACGTAGTCAGCCGGCGTGGTGCTACGTCCGGCGCTTCATTGTCGGTGAGCCAGATACGGCCGAATGCCTGCACCGCGGTGTAGCGGCCGTCAGGCGACGTCCTTGCCCAGCGCAGAAAACGAGACCTCACGGGACTGTCGTCGACTGCAGTCCGGGTTGCGGCGCGCTCGGAGATCACGCGGTGCACACGGGCGGTAAACGAAATCTCGGAAATCTCGCCGTCGTCCACGTTGACACGCTTGAGGCGTCCATCGTGACTGGTGACGATCGAGCGTCCGTCGCGACTCCAGCTGTAGCCGCTCACGAGGCGGGACTGCTGCAACAGGTCGCCGCCGGTTTCGCCGATGTCAGGATCCAGGTGATTGAGCAGCAGGCGTTCCTCGCCGCTAGCCAGGTCGCGAATCCAGAGCGTCGTCGGCGGCCCGTGCTCTGCGCCGTCAAATACCGAAACGCCATCGCCGTGGCGACGGACGAACGCCAGCAACTTGCCGTCCGGTGAGACCTGGGGCGCAAAGTCTCCCGCCTGCCCTACCGCGCCCGACACGGACTGGCCGGCCTTGGCAAAGCTGATGCTGTAATCGGCATGCAGGATCAGCTTCGGGTCGACCGCCGCATACGTGTGGAAATAGAGCGTGTGCTCATCGTCAACGCTTGGTGATCCCGCCACCGTCTCGACGATAGGCTCAGGCGCCCCGCCGGCGGCCGGATAGCGCCAGATGCCTTCCGAAATCCAGCGGTTACCGTTGTAGCTGCGCTGCGCGTATATGAACTCGCCATCCGGTCCCCAGGCAGGTTCCGTAACCCGTTTCTCGGACTCGGACGCAATCAGCCGCGCACCGCTGCCGTCGATGTTCATGACCCAGAGGTTGTTGTGCCCGCCACGATCGGAGATGAACGCAATGAGCGACCCGTCAGGCGACACGCGCGGGTGAGAATTGACGGCGATGCCGGAGTCCTGGGTGAGGCATTCGGCGTCGCCGCCGTTTCCCGGTACCCGGTAGATGTGCCCCAGCAGGTCAAACACGAGCCACTCGCCGCTCGGCGTCGTGTCCACCGACATCCACGTCCCGACGTCGGTCGTGAAGTCGATTTCACGAACATCACCACGCGGCATCGTGACGTCCCACGCGGTCGAGGTGTTTGCTGAAGATCCGCTATCTGTACCGGTCGCATCGCTCGCGCCTCCGCAGGCACCTAGCGCCGTGGCTGTACAGGCCAACACGATGTAGCGCAGATGCGCATGAATGCTTGTCATTTCTTCGCCTCCGACCCGATCGTCGAGGGGTCTACAGCCTGGCCAATCGCATCGCTGGTATAGGCTGCGCGTAACACGCGTAGCGCAGCGATACCCTCATCGGCGGAGATCGCCGGTTCAACGTTGTTTTGCACGCATTCCATGAACGCCTCCATTTGCAGCGCAAACTGCGCGGGCGCCGGCCGGTCAGTCACGGGCAGCTGGCGGACGCCGTCGGCATCGATGAAATACAGGGCATTCGCGTAATGCACGACCCGGAGCGCCGCCTTGCTGCCATGGATGTGAATACAGCCTGGGTGACTCAGCCATGAGCCGCGTTGCTTGAAGCCGTCGCTGTCCCACGCGTCGCCCCAGGTGAAGGCACCGTGGGCCGGCAGGTCGGTGCTGAAGGTGAAGTCGTTGTAGACAAGATGCCCGGTCGCCCCGTTGTCAAAGTCCATCAAGAGAAACTCGGTCACGGGCGCTTTGCCACTGACGATGCCGCGCCCCACAACCGACGTCACCTCGCTGCCGGTCAACCACCGGAATGCATCGATCAGGTGGATGCCGTGGTCGACCAGCCCCATACCTGGTCCACCCGGGCCGCCGGCGGGATAGTGAGAGAGTCCCAGCGGCTCATAGCTATCGCGCCCGTTGCCGCCGACGGACGATTCCGACAGCAGGACGACATCGCCAATCTCGCCGGCGCGTGCGAGTTCGCGTGCCTTCGCAAGAGCCGGCAGGAAACGGTACGACGCACCGTAAAACAGCTTCACGTCTTTCGCCTGGCAAGTAGCACGCATCGCCTCGGCATCGTCGAGCGCGATCGCGAGCGGTTTCTCACACAGCACGTGCAGGCCGGCAGCGGCGCATTTTTCAGTGACATCGCGGTGCGTGGACGCCGGCGTCAGCACGCAGGCGGCATCAAGCGCTTCGTTCTCAAGCATGGCGTCGACGCTGGCGTGCGGATGAAACCCGAAGCGCTGGCACATCGCGTCGCGCCGGCCCGCATCGAGATCGACACCGGCGACGACGTCGAGGCCAGCCACGGAGCGGTATGCATCGAGGTGCGCCTCGGCAACACCGCCAAGCCCGACGACCCCGACGCGAAACGGAGGCTCAGGCACTGAGCAGCACCGTCGCGGTGTACGCCGCAATGCTCGTGACGACACCGCCTGCGAGCAGGTTTGTGGCGGCGCGTCGATAGGTTCGTGACTGGAACATCATCCAGGCTCCCGACACGATGAGCAGCAGCATGCCAAGACCGAAGGCGATACCAAGGAATCGAAACAACGGCCCGGCGTGGTTCTTGTGGATCTCGACGAACTGCCGTAACAGATCGCTTTCCTCCACGCGCAATTCGGCGGCGTTGGCGCCCGTCTGCTCGAGGCGGACACCGTGAGTCAGCGCACGCCAGTAGTACCCGTCGTCACCGAGTTCGAACTCGCCCGCGATGGCGTTCGGCTCGGGCAGCCCGTGCTGTTGCAGGCGTGCCGTCGCAATCGCACGCGCGTCATCGAGGGTCTGCGGCCATCCTTGCGGCAATGCCACGGTGACGGCCGTCTCGGCTAAGGTGCCCTTGGCGCCCACTATGTAGAGTACTCCGGTCGCTGCATACAGCACCGCGAGAGGCAGGAAAAACACGGCGATGTAGCCGTGGATCAGTATGAGCGTTCTCCGGTGCATCGGACGCGACTCAGGCGGGCGTATGCAGGCCGAGCATTTCGCGCGCATCAGCTGGTGTTGCGACGCTTTCGCCCAGGCATTCGATAATTGTCCCGGCACGTTCGACGAGTTGCCCGTTCGTCGCAAACACCCCGCGATCGAGGTACAGGTTGTCCTCGAGGCCGACGCGCACGTGCCCGCCGAGTAGAACCGACTGCGCGACGACCGGGAATTCGCGGCGGCCTACGCCGAGCGCCGCCCAGGACGCGTCGTCGGGAAGCAGATTGCGCATGTAGAGCATCGTCTCGGGCTCGGCGGGCGCACCCCACAGCACACCGAGGACCAACTGGAACAATGGCGTGCCATCGATGAGTCCTTCCTCGATGAGCTGGTTGCCGAACAGGATGTCGCCCGCCTGGAACACTTCGAGTTCGGGCTTGACGCCGAGCGACTGGAAGCGTTTCGCCATGGCGCGCAGTGTGCGTGTGGTATTCAGATACACGAATTCCATTGGCCCTTCGACCTGGTTGCCCGTCGTCACATCGAGAGAGGCCATCTCCGGGAGGCATTCCTCGAGATGCCGGACTCGATCGTCCACCGATGCGACGTCGCTTTCCGGCAACGCCTTGCCCTCGTCTTCCGGGTCGGGCAGGAAAAAAGCGCCGAGCCCTGCGGTCAGGTTGATCACGACGTCGGTGCCGGTTTGCCGGACGCGGTCGACCACCTCCTTGAAGAGTGCGGGATCGCGGCTGCCTTCGCCGGTTTCCGGATCGCGCACGTGGATGTGCGCAACCGCGGCCCCGGCGGCGGCGGCCTCCACGACTGCGTCGCAGATCTGGGCAGGCGTAACCGGGAATGCCGGGTGCTTCGGATTGAAGGGTGCGTTGCCTGTTACGGCACAGGTGATGATGACTTTTCTTTTCATCTCCAGAATATAGCCGCCGGCGATTACGGAGAGTGATACGAAAGCGCTATGATCCGCAACAGTTTTCGTATTGGACCGGTCGTAGAAGCGGGCCGGATACTCGATGTCATGCAATACGGCAAAGAGCGCGTGAAGTGCGGCAAACAAACCCCGGCGATCGCGATTTTCGGGATCGCAACGCTTGTCGTGCTCTTATCGTGCGGTGCGCGGCAAGTCCCCGTACCGAAGGACGCGACTCTCGAGGACCGCGTGGAGCGTTTCGAAAACGGCCTCCGCCCGGCGATCCTCGTGCACGGAGAAGCCACCGAGACCTGGTCAATTGAAGAGCGCATGGCGCACTACAACGTGCCGGCGGTGTCGCTCGTCATCGTCGAGGACGGCGAAATCGTCCTTGCCAGGGCCTACGGCTATTCGAGTGTTGCGGAGAAAACGCCGACGACGACGGAAACGGCGTTTTCCGTCGGATCGGTCAGCAAGATGGGAACGGCAGCAGGTATCTTGCGCCTCGCGGCCGACGGTGCGCTCGACATCGATACGGACATCAATCAATACCTGACAACGTGGAAGATTCCGACCAGTCCGCTCAGCGCGGAGTCGCCCGTGACGCTGCGCGGCATCATGTCGCACTCGGGCGGCCTGACGGTATCGGGGTTTCCAGATTTCCTCCCCGGCGAGCCGCTGCCGACGATTCTGCAGACGCTCGATGGGCAGCCACCAGCGAAGCACGAGCCAGTCCGCGTTTTCTACACGCCGGGATCGGCGGCGCGCTACTCGGGCGGCGGTACGACCGTGTCGCAACTCCTGATCCAGGACGTCGCGGGCGAGCCATTTGCCGATGTGATGCACAAGCTGGTGTTCGCGCCATTGTCGATGACGCGATCGACCTACGTCAGCCCGGCGCCGGAGTCTCATGAGCCGCTCGCGCGCGCCTACGATGCGAACGGCGATTCGGACGCGCTGCCCCGCGGCTGGCACAGTTTCCCGGAGACCGCGGCATCGGGCCTGTGGACAACGCCGACAGACATTGCCAAACTCTTCATCGCGCTGCTCGAGAGCTACCACGGCGAAAGCGATTTCCTGCCGCAAACTGTTGTCCGCGACATGATGCAAGAAGTCGGTCCCAGCTATTTCGGTCTCGGCCCGGAACTCTCGGGCGAGGGTTTCGACCGGCGGTTCTACCACGGCGGTTCGAACAATTCGTACAAGGCGCATGCCGAGATGCACCTCGAGCGACGCTCTGGCCTGTTCATCTTCACGAATAGTTCACTGGGATCCCAGCTGTACGCCGAGATCCGCCGCGCCGTGGCGGACGCGTTCGACTGGCCCTACTACCGACCGGTCGTCGTTGCGAAGGTCACCGACGTAGACGGATTTCGGGCATCGCTGGACCAGTTTGTTGGTACCTACCGGGTGCCCGAACCGGTTCCCCTGGACACGCGCCGGATTCTGACTGTCCGGCCCCTGACACTAAGTCGTGTATCGAGGAACGGCGACCGACTGGTACTGGACTTCCCGGGTTATGACGACCGCAAGCATGTCCTCGTTCCGTTGTCGCCGAGTCGCTTTGTCGTCGATGGCTACTACGGCGCCAAACTGGACCTGCTACGTGTCGAGTTCGTGTCAGCAGGCGGCAATCAATCCCCGGCAATGCTGTTCTATCACGACGGTTACTCCGCGACCGCCATGCGCACGAATGAGCCCGTCGATGCCGGCCCGGCACCGGAACGCCACTAGATCGCAACTCAATCGGTCGCGCCTACCGCGAAGTTTATCAACTCACGGAGCTGCGGCGACTGGTTGTCTTCGTACCAGATTGCTGCCCGCTCCACGGTGTCCCGCGTGCCCTCGAGCGGTAGCGCGGCGACGCGACTGTCGAGCCCCTGGATCGAGTGTTCGCCAATCAGCGCGACGCCGAGTCCCTCTGCGACGAGGTTGACGGTCATTGCCGGGCTCACGCATTCGTGAACGACGTGTGGCGCGAACCCTGCATCATGGAACATCCTGCCTAGGCGCGCGAAATAGCCCGTCGAGTGCAACTGCGGCACCATGATGAAGCGCTCTTCCCTGAGTTCTTCGAGCGCGACGCTTTGCTGGCCAGCGACCGCGTGGCCAGCGCGTACGAGTGCGACGATGTGGGTCGGTTCGAGCGTACGTACAGCGAGGTTTTCGGCAAAAGTCGGCAGCGGCGGGCACACGAACGCGATATCGGTTTCACGGTGTGCGACCTCCTCGGCGAGGTCCGCCGTCAGCCCGATGTGCGTCTCGACGATGACGTCGGGAAACCGCGACTGGTACTCCGCGACAACGCGCCCGACATTGCTCAACAGGTAGTCGTCCGTCAGGCCGATGCGCAACCGGCCCCTGGATCCACGCGCTGCCCTGCGGGTGTCTTCCACCGCGCGCTGCAGTTGCATCATCAGGCGCGCACCGGATTCCTTCAGTTGCCGCCCGGCGGCGGTCAAGCGCACGCGTCCGGCGGCACGCGTAAACAACTCTACGCCAAGCGCTTCCTCGAGCTGGCGGATCTGCTTGCTGAGCGGTGGCTGCGACACGTGCAGGCGCCGGGCGGCGCGGCGGAAATTCTCTTCCTCCGCAGCAGCGAGAAAATAGGAGATCTGCTTGAGGGTCAGACGCATGTTCATGAGCAGTGATTCTGAAACGGAATCAGGAATTCCGTTTTATGCTAGCAAGTTGACTCGTATTGGCAAGCTTTCGTATGTTGACCCGGTCGATTTTTCCGGACCCTGACCTATGAAGACGCAGCGCTTCCCCCTGCCAGCAACCATCGCAGTCCTGGCCATCTCGTTCCTGCCGTCCGCCACGAAAGCCGAACCCTTACCCATGCCATCGCCGGAACACGGCGTCCGTGTCGAGCGTGGAGTCGAGGTCGAAATGCGCGACGGTGTGAAGCTGCGGATGGACGTGTACTGGCCCGATGTCGTGCAGGCGAACCTGCCGGTCGTCCTGATCCGAACGCCGTACAACAAGGACGAGTATTACCAGGCGTGGCAACTCGAATCGCTGCTGGCGGACGCTTCCGAGGTCGGAGGCGACGTCAAACTCGACCGGGACGCGCTCGCGAAGCTGTTTGCAGGCGATCACCTCGCCGACCGGTCGGTTCGTGGCTACCGTTGGATGCGCTACCTCGCTGCCTACCTCTTTGCCAGCCGCGGCCACGCGGTCGTCGTTCAGGACACGCGCGGCCGGTACACGTCGGAAGGCACCTGGCATGTCCAGGGTGGCGACATCCCCGACGGCTACGACACGATCGAGTGGCTGTCATCTCGAGACTGGTCCAATGGCAATGTGGGTATGTTCGGCTGCTCCTACCGCGGTGACACTCAGATCTTCGCAGCCAAATCGCGTCATCCGAACCTCAAGGCAATCATTCCACAGGCTTCGGGCAGCACCATCGGCGGTGCCGGCGATCGCTACCACTATTTCGGCATCTGGAAGAACGGCGTCCTCGAGCTCAGCAGTGCGCTCGAGTGGATGTTGCGTAACGGGCCGTCACGCACCGTACGACCACCAGCGGACACCGACCGATTCGACCTCGTGGAAACCCTACCCGTCATCGACATGCTCGATCGCGCCGGCCACCCGCCGACGGACTGGCCGAACATGGTTGCACGACCGCTGACCGATAACTGGTGGCGCCAGTTCGGCTATATGACGGATTACGATCGCTTTGATGTGCCCGCCCTGTTCATCAATTCCTGGTGGGATTTCGGTGCGCTCGAGACCTTGCAGCAATTCAACCAGTTCCGCAGCAACGCGGTATCTGACGTCGCCCGCGACAACCAGTTCATGGTCATGGGCCCGTCGGGGCACTGTTACTCGGAGATGATGCCGGACAGCTACACGATCGGCGAACGCCCGCTCGGCGACCCACGCTTTGACTACTGGACGCTGTATCTCGACTGGTTCGATCACTGGCTCAAAGGCGACGACAATGGCGTTACGGACAATCCCCGGTTGCGTTATTTCCTGATGGGGCGCAACGAGTGGCGTGAGGCTGATGGCTGGCCGGTATACGAAAGCCAGCCGATGAACTGGTACCTCTCGAGCGAGGGCAACGCAAACTCAAGTGCCGGTGATGGGCGACTTGTCGTGCGTGCACCAGCGAAGAGCGGTGCGGACGGGTTCACTTACGATCCCGCGGATCCGGTACGAACCGAGGGCGGTTTCCAGTCGGGCTTCGACCGGCGAAATATGCCGGCGGGCCCGTTCGACCAATCGGCCGTCGAACGCCGCGATGACGTACTCGTGTACACCTCGGATCCCCTCGACCGGGGTATCGACATCGTCGGCCCAGTGTCGGCCGTACTGTACGTTTCCTCATCAGCGCGCGATACGGATTTCACGGTCAAACTCGTCGAGGTGTTCCCCGACGGCAAGGCGCTGACGATCCAGGAAGGCATAACCCGAATGCGATTCAGGGACGGTTACGATCACGAGACCTTGATGAATCCCGGACAAACCTACGAGGCGCATGTCGAGCTCGGTGCAACTGCGACCCATGTCCCGGCAGGACATGCCCTGCGGGTCGAAATATCGAGCAGCAACTTCCCGCGCTTCGCGCGCAATCTCAATACGGGCGGCGACAACTACCGCGACACGACTTGGGTTTCTGCGGACAATAGTGTCCATCACGGACCGCGGCACGCGTCGCGTTTGGTTCTTCGCGTGCTACCCGCCGACTGACGGCGCCGCACCAGGGTTTTCCTCGTCGAAGCGCGACACGAGTACGCTGACCATTGCATCACCGGTGACGTTGGTCATTGTACGGATCATATCGAGCAGGCGATCGACGCCGGCGATAAGCGCGATGGCCTCGAGCGGCAAGCCGACGGCGCTGAACACCATCGACATCATGATGAGGCCGGCGGCCGGCACGCTCGCCGCACCGACCGAAGCGATCGTCGCCGTCAGCACGATTGTCGCGTAGTCGGCCGGCCCG
>JANQGP010000151.1 GCA_028277265.1 Woeseiaceae bacterium
TTCAGGCGCCGGACGAACTCGTTCTCGGTCTCGCGCGTCGCCAGGATATCGGCATCCAGGGCCTTGCGCAGTTTCTTCGCGGCTTTGCGCTTGCGCTTGACGAGAATTCGCAGGACGTTGTCGAGAACCTTGGCGTTGTTTTGCAACGACGTCATGAAGTGCTGCCGCAGCGTCAGCGCGTCCTTGTCCATCTTGTCGGGGCTCGAGACGATCATGAGCTGTTCCATCCGCGAGCGTTTTGCGTGGTAGCGGTGCGTTCGGACCAGCGCGAACCCCGCCGCAAGAACAAGAAGTACAACCGCCGGTGCGCCGACCAGCTTGATCAGTGTGGCGAAGGTCGCCGCCATGAGGAACGCCGCGAATGCGGTAAGCAGCCAGCCCCCGATTACGCTGAATACGCCGGCGACACGGTAGACGGCAGAGTCCCTGCCCCAGGCCTGGTCGGCGAGCGACGTTCCCATCGCGACCATGAAACTGACGAACGTCGTTGAAAGCGGCAGCTTCAGGGACGTCGCGAATACGATCAGGATACTGGCCACCGTCAGGTTGACCGACGCACGCAACGTGTCGAACGCCGGCCGCTCGAGATCGAAAGTACGCGCTTTCTCGCGCACGAAGCGATCGGCGATACCGGTCCGCCAGGGCTTCGGCACCGCCTGCATGGCGGCCTCGCCGGTCGTAATGAACGTACGCACGATGCCTCGCGAAACCGGGCCCGGCCGGAAGCGCTCGGCGCCGTCATCCTGTCGACCGAGGTCGACTTCGGTCTTTGTCACCGATCGCGCTTTCGACGAGAACCATAGCGTTACGACCATCACGGCGCCGGCGCCGACGAGGATCAGGGTATTGCCCTGCACCGGTTCCTTGAGCACATCCATCATCATCTGGTCGGGCGCGATGCCCGTCCCGACCCAGGCTTGCCATGATGAGAACCCGGCGAGCGGTACGCCGATGAAGTTGACGAGGTCGTTGCTAGCGAACGCAAGCGCGAGAGAAAAGGTACCGCCGAGGACAACGAGCGCGAGCACGTCGATGCCAATGCGGTTCAGAGTCCACATCACGACGCCCCAGAAGGCCAGCGCACTCAGCGAGATGTACAACGTGTTCGCATAGACGAACTCGTAGGTGTCGGGCGAGACGAAGCTGGCCCCCTTGAGGCCCTTGATGATCAGGAAGTAACTGAGCACCGTGAACGCGATTGCGCTCCAGGCGATGCGAATCATGGCCGTGTGGTTCTTCTTCTCGAACGTGAACAGCATCCTGGAGAAGAATTGCACCGCGGTGCCGACGACAAACGCGATGAAGACGGACAAACCGATACCGCCGATTATCACCGCCGCCCTGCTCGCGTTGACGTAGTCGAGCACTGCGGTACCGTTGGGGTTGGTAACAACGACGAAAATGGCGATGGCGATCGATGCGCCCAGGAGCTCGAATACGATCGAGACGGTCGTTGAGGTCGGCAGCCCGAAAGTGTTGAACAGATCGAGCAAGAGCACGTCGGCCAGCATCACTGCCAGGAAGATGATCATGACGTCGGCGAACGTGAACATGTCCGGGTTGAAAATGCCCCGTCGCGCGACTTCCATGATGCCTGACGAGAACATGGAACCGACGAGTACGCCGAGGCCGGCAATGATCAGAATGACTTTCCGGCTTGTGACGCGACTGCCAATGGCCGAGTTGAGGAAGTTGACCGCGTCGTTGCTGACACCGACGCTCAAATCGATCAGGGCCAGCACGAAAAGCAGGCCGACAACAAGCTCGAAATACCCCATAGGGGGCACATCCTACGGTATGAACCGGCCGTTGATGTTAAGGTTTTATGACGCTGTCAGGCATACGAAAAAGCCGCGACATCCTGCGATGCCGCGGCCTTGTCGGTTTCCCGCAAGGAACCTGTTATCTCACTCTGGCGAACTGGCCCTGCTGTTGCATCAACTGGATCGTTGCCTGCACATCGGGAAGGCCCAGCCGGACCAGACGATCGGCGCAGTCGACCGCGCAGTCGTTGCGAACCGTGTAACCGTCGACAATCCCGTTCAGCCCGTAGTAGCCGGAATCGAACGTCGTCTCCAGCGTCATCGTGCCGATGTAGACGGCTTCGTCGCTCGCCGAGACCTCGAACGTGAAACTCGTCAGCGGTTTGACGCGTTCTCCACGATTACTGAAGCTGATGCTCTTCACCCGGTAGAAACCCGGCTCGAGCGCCATCGCGAACTCACCCGCCTCCCCGACTTTGCCGACGATCTCGTCGCCGGAATCCGCCCGCGACAGGTGGAGTGCCGCGGTGCTGTCGAACATGCTGGTGCCGAAATCCGCTTCCTGGCCGTTCCGGATCAGGCGGAACTTGCCGAATACGACGGTCCCTGTATCCGCGGCGGCCGCTTGCGTGAGGTCGGTGCCGCTCTCGACAGATCCGGGCGAGGTGGCGCACCCGGAAAAGCCGGCAATGGCAAGAAAACAGAGACTTGTGACTGCTACTCTTTGTTTGAAACCGTTCATGATCAATCTCCCGCGCCCAAAACGTATATACATCGTACATCACTTTGAACACGTTTGTATAGTCTTTGACGATCTTTTTTATAGTTTTATGCGAGCGAAGTGAAGTACGCAGTTCACACTTCGGCCTCAGGCTTTACATAACAAAAGCCCGATAAGTGTTTGATGCCGTGTCCGGCTGGGGATTGGGGTCGCGGGACGTCCCCGCTACTCGTCGAAATCGCCGTTTTCGTACTGTTTCAGGAACTTCTTGATGAAACGGCGTACCTCGCGCGCGGCCGAGGTATCGAGTTCCTGACACGCCTCGACAAAACGGTCACGCAGCTCTTTATTGAGGCGCAGAACGAGCTGCGCGTTCTTCTTCTTCTTCTCTTTTTTTGCCACGGTCGCCTGCAATCCTCACGCACCCTGGTCCGAACGCCGCGTTTTGCAGTGCCACCTGTCACAGGCATTCGATCCGTCTCTCTCAACGGGCCGCCCTAATTGTTGCTGTTATTGGCCCGCCAGGTGCCTAGTGTATATACATTCGCTTGTCAGCGTCCAGAAACCTGATCGCAAATAGACGTTTGGGAAGAAGATCTCAGTCGCTGTCGACCTGGATAATGATCCTGCCACGAGCCCGTCCGCGCGCCGATCGCGATGACGATCGTCGGGGCCCTTGTCGACAAGACGCAAGCGGCCGGATTTCTTACCATGTGCGAAACGACGGACAACAAGGACCATGACTGACAACGACGTATTTGCGGGCTGCATGCCGGCACTGATGACACCA
>JANQGP010000163.1 GCA_028277265.1 Woeseiaceae bacterium
ACCTGCAATACTTGGCCGTCTATTCCACCGTAACGCTCTTGGCAAGGTTGCGAGGCTGGTCGACGTCGGTGCCGCGCAGCACGGCCACGTGATAGGACAGTAGCTGTAGCGGTATCGTGTATACGACCGGCGCGATCAGGCGATCTGCATGCGGCATGTCGATGACCTTCATCCCCTCCTCGGGCTCGATGCCGGTTTGCTGGTCAGCGAACACGTAGAGCTGGCCCCCGCGCGCGCGCACAACCTGCATGTTCGACTTGAGCTTGTCGAGCAGCTCGTTGTTCGGCGCGACGACGACGACGGGCATGTCCTCGTCGATAAGCGCGAGCGGACCGTGTTTGAGTTCGCCCGCCGCATAGGCTTCGGCATGGATGTAGGAGATCTCCTTGAGCTTGAGCGCGCCTTCCATCGCAATCGGCCACATCGGGCCCCGCCCGAGGAACAGCGTGTGGTGCTTGTCGGCAAACTCCTCGGCGAGATCCTTGAGGTCGTTGCTCATCGTGAGGGCCTGCTCGCAGGCGGTAGCCGTGTGGTAAAGGTGACCGACGAATTCGCGTTCCTGCTCATCGGTCATGCCGCGATGCCGCCCGAGCATCAGCGTGACGAGCAGGATGGACAGCAGCTGTGTGGTAAACGCCTTGGTGCTCGCCACGCCGATCTCGGGTCCGGCCTGGGTCATCATGACGAGATCCGACTCGCGCACCATGGAACTGTGGGCGCTGTTGCAGATCGTCAGCGACCCGAGGTACCCGGATCGCTTCGCTATTCGCAGTGCCTCGAGCGTGTCGGCCGTCTCGCCTGACTGGGACAAGGTGACGAACAGCGTGTTTTCCGGCACGACGACCTGCCGGTAGCGGTATTCGCTTGCGATTTCCACCTGGACCTGCACGCCGGACAGCGCTTCGATCCAGTACTTGCCGACGCAGCCTGCGTGATAACTGGTTCCGCAGGCAACGATGTGAATCTGTTCGAGCTTGTCGAGAAGCTCTGCAGCGCCGGGACCCAGCGATTCCGGTATGACCTTGTGGTTGTTGATGCGCCCGTAAAGCGTATCGGCGAGCGCGCTCGGCTGCTCGAAGATTTCCTTGAGCATGAAGTGCCGGTATGGGCCTTTCTCGGCAGACTCGGCGTCCCAGTTCGTCTCATGCGTTTCGCGCTCGACCGGCTGTCCCTTGTCGTCGAAGATGCGTACATTCTCGCGCGTGATCTCCGCGATGTCGCCTTGCTCCAAGTAAATAAATCGTTGCGTGACGGGCAGTAGCGCCGGTGCGCCACTCGCTACGAAGTTCTCGCCGATGCCGCGCCCGATGACAAGCGGGCTCGCAACACGGCTCACGACCATGCGATCCGGGTCTTGTGCATCGACGACGAGTAGCGCGTAGGCGCCCTTGAAGCGCGCGACCGATTTCGTCACCGCGCCGAGCAGGTCCTCGCCCTGTTGCAGGTAATCGTTAACGAGATGCGCAGCGACCTCGGTGTCGGTCTCCGACGAGAACTCGTAGCCCTTCTCGAGCATCTCGTCCTTGATCTCCTGGTAGTTCTCGATGATGCCGTTGTGGATG
This sequence comes from Woeseiaceae bacterium, assembly GCA_028277265.1. Taxonomy (GTDB): domain Bacteria; phylum Pseudomonadota; class Gammaproteobacteria; order Steroidobacterales; family Woeseiaceae; genus UBA1847. The sequence goes on from JANQGP010000163.1 coordinate 1,563, forward strand.
ACGGCAACGCGGCCACCTGACAGGTGCGGGTGCGCGTTCTCTTCGGTCACGCCGCCGTGGGTCGCCCAGCGTGTGTGGGCGACGCCGATACGGCCGCGCAACGGGTTGTCCGCGAGCTTGTCCTCGAGGTCGGCGACCTTGCCGGTCGTCCGGCTGAGGCCGATGTCGCCGTTGCTGTCGATGACGGCGACGCCCGCCGAGTCATAGCCACGGTATTCGAGGCGGTGCAGGCCCTCGACGAGGACCGGTACGATGTTTCTCTCGGCGACCGCGCCGACGATTCCGCACATGCGTTAACTCCCTTTCTTCTCTGGCCGTCGCCAGCCGGTCACGATCTTCTGGCGAGCCCGCTCGATCGCGAGCTCCTCGTCGCCGACGTCTTTCGTGATCGTTGCACCGGCGCCGATGGTCGAGTTCACACCAACCTTGACGGGCGCAACGAGCTCGACGCCCGAACCTATGAAAGCGCCGTCGCCGATGACCGTCTTGTGCTTGTTCGCACCGTCGTAGTTGCACGTAATCGTGCCGGCGCCGACGTTGACGTGCCGTCCTATTTCGGTATCGCCGATGTAGGTCAGGTGATTGACCTTGCTGCCGTCGGCGATCGTGGATTTCTTGACTTCGACGAAATTGCCGATCTTGACGTCGTCGGCGAGCTCGGCGCCCGGGCGCAACCGGGCGAACGGACCGATCTCGCAGTTCTTCCCGGTCGTCGAGCCTTCGAGATGGCAGTTCGAATGCACGACCGTGCCGGCGCCGAGGCTGCTGTCACGCACGAGATTGTTCGATTCGACGGTCACGCCGTCGCCGAGTACGACGTCACCCTCGAACACGGCATTGACGTCGATGTAGACGTCCTTGCCGCAGGTCAGTGAACCGCGGATGTCGACGCGGGCCGGATCGGCGAAGCTGACGCCGTGCATCATGAGTTCGTCGACGAGACGCGCCTGCAATGCGCGCTCCGCCTCGGCGAGCTGCTTCTTGTCGTTTATACCCATTACCTCTGTCCAGCTGTCGGCTTTGACGCCGTGCACCGTTATGCCGTCGTTGACCGCCATCGCCACGATATCGGTCAGGTAGTATTCGCCTTGCGCGTTGTCGTTGCCGAGGTCCGCGAGCCAGCCGCGTAGCTTCCCGGCGGGACAAACCATCACGCCGGTATTGATTTCGCGGACGGCTTTCTCCTCGGGTCCGGCGTCCTTTTCCTCGACGATACAGTTTACGCTTCCGCCCTGGCGGATGATGCGCCCGTAACCCGTCGGGTCATCCATGTCGACGGTCAACACGGCAACGTCCGATTCCGGGGTCTCGTCGACCAGCCGTTCACAGGTGGCCGCGGTCAGCAGCGGTACATCGCCGAACAGCACCAGCACTCGGTTACACTCAGGCGTGTCGGGCATCGCCTGTTGCACCGCGTGACCCGTCCCCAGCTGCTCGGCCTGCAGCGCCCACCTGAGGCCATCGTCTGTAAACACACTGCGTACGGTGTCGCCGCCATGGCCATAGACGACGCAGACGTCGTCAGACGACAGTGCGGCAGCGCAATCGAGTACGTGGGCCAGCAACGGACGCCCCGCAAGCGGTTGCAGCACTTTCGGCAGGGCCGAGCGCATGCGCGTTCCCTGGCCTGCAGCGAGAATGATCGTGGAGAGACCCATCAGGAAATGCCCTGGCTAAATCCTTGATTTGTGGCCTGCGAATGATACATGAACCCAGGTCTTGCGAACTTGCTTCAGGTCTCGTTAATGGCTGTGACGTATGCTGGAGCCATGAGAATCCTGCTGCTTGTCGCCTGTATTCCGGCCATTGCGCTGGCCGGCCAGATCTTCACGCGCGACGGCGTGACCGACGGCGATACCTTCTATCTCGCGCCGCATGCACATGTCGACGACGACCCGGTCCTGCAGAGCTGGGTTGCCTACAGTCTCTCGAGGAGCACCTGCCAGCTCGAGATGGGCGGCGAGAACCCGGCGCGCAACAGCAGCTATGGTTGCGAACTGACGGCGCGCCGGCACCTGCTCGAGGCCTGGGACGCACAGCGCGACGAGCACGCAGGCGCCTCGGACGAGTACCTCGATACCCTGCTGCGCGTTCGCGACGCGGGCTTTCTGGACGAATACACGGTTCGCTACTTTGGCAGGAAGCACTGGCAGGTGCCCGCCGAAGTCGACCTGCCGGCCTTCAAGCGCTGGCGAAAGCAGCACCTCAAGGGCCATCGCCCGCAGTCACGCCTGATCGGCTCCTGGAACTACCGCACCGATTGACGATAGGCTCCGGGCATGTCGACGCAGTCCCTCATTCTCACGGGCGTTGCCGTGTACGTCGTACTCATGCTCGCCGTCGGCGTCTACGCATCGAAACGCACGCACTCGGTCGCCGGGTTCGCGGTGGCGGAAAGGCGGCTGCCTTTGTGGCTGTGTACGGCGACGATCGTGGCGACCTGGTTCGGCGGCGGGATGTTGCTTGGCGGTGCCGGCGCTGCCTACGACGAGGGCCTGCTCGGCGTCGTAGCCGATCCCTTCGGAGCCGCGCTTTGTCTCGTGCTGGTCGGGCTGTTTTTCGTGCGGCTGTTTCGCCGGCTCGGCCTGTTCACGTTCATCGAATTCGTCGAGCAGCGCTTTGGCCTCAGCGCCGGTGTTGTCGCATCGTTCGCCTCGCTCGCGTCCTCGCTGCTCTGGGTCGCCGGTATGCTCGTCGCGTTCGGTATCGTGTTCGAGACGCTGACCGGCATTCCATTGACTGTCGGCATCGTCGGCGGGGCGCTGGTCGTCGTGATCTACACGTCGATCGGCGGCATGCTCGCCGTCGTCCTGACCGACTTCGTGCAGATGGTGATCGTCGCCATTGGCCTGGCCGTATTGCTTGTGGCCGTGCTGGTGGATGTTGGCGGCTGGTCGGCGATATCGCCGCAGATTCCCGAGCAGGCGATGCGAATGATCCCGCTCGAGAACACGCTCGAGGACTGGCTCGTCTACCTCCGGGCCTGGGTCATCTTCGGTATCGCCGACATCGCTTCGCAGTCGTTGCTGCAGCGCGGCATGGCCGCGAAGAACGAACGCGTCGCGCAACGGTCGTTTTATCTTGGCGCGGCCGCCTACCTTGGTTTCGGCCTTATCCCCGTGTTTCTCGCGATCATCGCGAGCGCGACGATGCCCGGCCTTGAGAATCCCGAATCGGTGATTCCCGAACTCGCGCTCGAGTACCTGCACCCGGTTGCCGTCGCGATATTCGTCGGCGCACTGCTCGCCGCCATCATGAGTTCCTGCGACAGCGCCTTGCTGGCCGCGGCGACGGTGATGAGCACGAACCTGTTGCCGCTCGTGAAGAAGGACCCGTCCAACCGATTGCGCCTGCAGGCGTCCCGCGTCGGCATCGTCATCGGCGGCGCAGCCGCCGTCATCGGCGCACTGAATGCCCGTGTCGTGTTCGATACGATGCTCGATGCGAACATGCTCATGCTCGCGGCCGTCATCGTGCCGTTCATTCTCGGCGTCTGGTGGAGGAAAGCGAACCGCGCCGGCGCGCTGGCTGCGATGACGGCCGGTATCGCCGCATGGCTCGTCACGTCGGTATCTTATCCGCACCTGCCCGGCGACCTGATCGGCTTTGCCGTGTCACTGGCCACGATGCTGCTGGTCACACCGCTGACGCAGAACGTCGATCCGCCGCGGCCGCTCGTCGACCACGCCGGAAACGAAGTCAATCTGTCGGACAGGTTGGGGATACTGTAAGGCCCGCTGTCACCCAATCCCTGGCTATGAGTCCGACTCCTGCTCGGAGTGCAACGGGCCTATCTTTTTCCCCTTAGCTTCTGCGATGCGCGATATCGGGCACGAGCTTCCGCAAGCTCGGCACTGGCGCGGGCCACGTCGGTCTCGCTCGATGCTCCCTCGAGCGCCTTTTCGGCCCGCTGTTGCGCCGCCAGCGCGGCAGCCTCGTCGAGCTGGTCTCCGCGCAGCGCCGTATCGGCGAGCACGATGACCTGGTTCGGCTGGATCTCGAGGATGCCGCCCGTGATGTAGAACGTCTCTTCCTTGCCGTCCTCGCTCTGGACGCGCACTTCGCCGGGTTTCAGCGTCGTCAGCATCGGCGCGTGTCGAGGTGCGATGCCGACTTCACCCATGGTGGCGGGCGCGAAGACCATCGCGGCAGCGCCGGAGTGGATTTCGCCTTCCGCGGAAACGATGTCGACTTTGATGGATCCCATGGCAGCCTCTTAACTGAAGTTCTTTGCGTTCTCTACCGCTTCGTCGATCGTGCCGACCATGTAGAAGGCCTGCTCCGGAACGTGGTCGTAGTCGCCGGCGATGATGCCGTTGAAGCCGCGGATCGTCTCGGCCAGCGTGACGTACTTGCCCGGCGAGTTCGTGAAGACCTCGGCGACGAAGAACGGCTGAGACAGGAAGCGCTGGATCTTGCGGGCGCGGGTAACGGTCAGTTTGTCGTCCTCCGAAAGCTCGTCCATGCCGAGAATCGCAATGATGTCCTGCAGCTCCTTGTAGCGCTGCAGAACCGCCTGGACGCCGCGCGCGCAGTCGTAATGCTCCTGGCCGATGATGTTGGGATCGAGAATACGGGACGTCGAGTCGAGCGGGTCCACCGCGGGGTAGATGCCGAGTTCCGAAATTGTGCGCGACAATACGAGCGTTGCGTCGAGGTGAGCGAAGGTCGTGGCGGGCGACGGGTCGGTCAGGTCGTCAGCGGGAACGTAGACGGCCTGGAACGACGTGATCGAACCGGTCTTGGTCGACGCGATGCGCTCCTGCAGTACGCCCATTTCCTCGGCCAGCGTCGGCTGGTAACCCACCGCTGAGGGCATGCGGCCGAGCAGTGCGGACACCTCGGTGCCCGCCAGCGTGTATCGGTAGATGTTGTCGATGAACATCAGGACGTCGCGGCCTTCGTCGCGGAAGGCCTCGGCCATCGTCAGGCCCGTCAGGGCCACACGGAGGCGGTTGCCCGGCGGCTCGTTCATCTGGCCGTAGACGAGCGATACCTTGTCGATGACGTTGGATTCCGTCATCTCGTGGAAAAAGTCGTTACCTTCGCGAGTACGCTCACCGACGCCGGCGAATACCGAGTAACCCGAGTGCTCGTGAGCGATGTTACGAATCAGCTCCATCAGCGTTACGGTCTTGCCGACGCCGGCGCCACCGAACAGGCCGACCTTACCGCCCTTGGCGATCGGCATGATCAGGTCGATGACCTTGATGCCGGTCTCGAGGAGCTCGGTCGTTGCGGCCTGGTCTTCGTAGGTCGGGGCCGGGCGGTGGATCGGCAGTTTCTGTTCTGCGCCGATGTCGCCTGCGTTGTCGATCGGGTTACCGAGGACGTCCATGATGCGGCCCAGCGTCTTCTCACCGACAGGTACCGTGATCGGCGCCTCCGTGTTGGTGACGTCCATGCCGCGCTTCAGGCCTTCCGAGGAACCCATCGCGATCGTGCGCACGACGCCGTCGCCCAGCTGCTGCTGAACTTCGAGCGTGACGTCCGCATCGTCGATGACGAGTGCATCGTAAACCTTCGGGATATGGCCCGCCGGGAACTCCACGTCCACGACGGCGCCAATTACCTGCACAGTTGTTCCAGTGCTCATTCTGAGGTCCTCTAACTAACCTGATACGGCGGCCGCGCCGCCGACAATTTCCGAAATTTCTTGCGTAATCGCCGCCTGGCGAGCCTTGTTGTACTCGAGCTGCAATCCGTCGATGATCTCGCCGGCGTTGTCCGTGGCCGACTTCATCGCGACCATTTTTGCGGCCATCTCGCACGCGAAGTTCTCGACCGCGCCGCGGTAAACCTGCGACTCGATGTAGCGCGTCAGTACGTCATCGAGGAGCTCGGCCGGGTCGGGCTCGTAGAGATAGTCCCAGTGCTCTTGGAGCTCGCCGTCCTCGAGCTCGACCGTGCAAGGCAGAAGCGGAACGACGACCGGTTTCTGGCTCATTGCCGAGACGAACTCGTTGTGCATGACGAAAAGGCGATCGATCTCGCCTTCCTCGTAGGACTTGAGCATGACCTGTATCGCACCGATCAGGTCGTTGACGTTCGGCTCATCCCCGAGATGATGTGCGGTACCGAGGACGTTGCCACCCATCCGCCTGAAGAACTGCACGGCCTTGGCGCCGACGAGCGACAGGTCGACCTTGACGCCTTCTTCCTGCCACCGGGAGATCTCACCGATGGCCGTCTTGAACAGGTTGGCGTTCAGGCCGCCGCACAGGCCCCGGTCCGTCGAGATAATAATGAAGCCGACGCGTTCGATTCCCCGCTGTATGAGGTACGGATGCGTGTAGTCCGGGTGCGCCTTGGTCAGATGACCCACAACGCGACGAATGCGCTGCGCATAGGGGCGCGACGCTTCCATCTGTCTTTGCGCTTTGCGGATCTTGCTCGCCGCAACTTTTTCCATCGCGCTCGTAATCTTCTGCATGTTCTTTACAGAAGCGATCTTCGAACGGATTTCCTTTTCACCCGCCATATCGGCTCCTAGTACGCGCCCTTCTCGGCGAATCCATCGCAAATACCCTTCAGGGTTGCCGCAACGTCATCGTTGTAGTCGCCCGACTCGTTGATCGCGTCGAGATCCGACTGGTTGTTGGCGCGCGCGAAATCATGCAGCGCGACTTCGTAGTCGACGATCTTCTCGACGTCGACCTTGTCGAGATAGCCCTCGTTCACCGCGAACAGCGACAGCGCCATTTCGGCCACCGACAGCGGCGTGTACTGCTTCTGCTTCATGAGCTCGGTGACGCGCTGGCCGCGCTCGAGCTGGGCACGCGTTGCCGCGTCGAGGTCCGACGCGAACTGCGCGAACGCTGCGAGCTCGCGGTACTGGGCAAGCGCCAGGCGAACACCGCCGCCGAGCTTCTTGATGATCTTGGTCTGGGCTGCACCACCGACTCGCGACACCGACAGGCCGGCGTTGATGGCCGGGCGGATGCCCGCGTTGAAGAGGTCGGTCTCGAGGAAGATCTGGCCGTCCGTAATCGAGATCACGTTCGTCGGCACGAATGCCGAGACGTCACCGGCCTGGGTCTCGATGATCGGCAAAGCGGTCAGCGAACCCGTCTTGCCCTTGACCTTGCCACCCGAGACTTCCTCGACGTGATCGGCATTGACGCGCGCGGCACGCTCGAGGAGGCGTGAGTGGAGATAGAAAACGTCACCCGGATACGCTTCACGGCCCGGCGGACGCCGCAGCAGCAGCGAGACCTGGCGATAGGCCCACGCCTGCTTCGTGAGGTCGTCGTAGATGATCAGCGCGTCTTCGCCCTTGTCCATGAAGTACTCGCCCATCGACGCACCGGAATACGGCGCGATGTACTGCATGGCGGGGCTGTCGGCCGCCGCCGCGGCGACGACGATCGTGTGCTCCATCGCGCCTTCTTCCTCGAGCTTGCGGACAACGCCGGCAATCGACGAGGCTTTCTGGCCAATGGCGACGTAGATGCACTTGATGCCCGTGCCGACCTGGTTGATGATCGTGTCGACCGCGACGGCCGTCTTGCCCGTCTGGCGGTCACCGATTATCAGCTCGCGCTGGCCGCGGCCGATCGGCACCATCGAGTCGATCGATTTCAGGCCCGTCTGCACCGGCTGCGATACCGACTGGCGCGCGATGACACCCGGCGCGACCTTTTCGATCGGCGCGGAACCCTCCGCATCGATCGGGCCCTTGCCGTCGATCGGGTTACCGAGCGAGTCGACGACGCGTCCCAGCAGGGCGTCACCGATCGGCACCTCGAGGATGCGTCCCGTCGTCTTGACCGTGTCGCCTTCCGAGATGTGCTTGTAGTCACCCAGGACAACCGCACCCACCGAGTCCTGCTCGAGGTTGAGTGCCATACCGAAGGTGTTGCCCGGGAACTCCAGCATCTCGCCGTAGCGCGCGTCGGCCAGGCCGTGGATGCGGACGATACCGTCGGTAACCGCGATTACGGTGCCAACGTCACGCGCTTCCGCGGAAGCCTCGAAGTTCTCGATGCGTTCTTTAATCAGCGAGCTGATTTCAGAAGCTTTGAGTGCCATTTCCTTTTCCTCTTTACTTGGTCAGTGCGTTCGCAAGGCCGTCGAGCCTCGCACGCAGTGACCCGTCAATTACGACATCGCCGGCGCGGATCACGGCACCACCGATGAGGTCTTCGTCAATTTCCGTCGTGATCTTCACGTCGCGGCCGAAACGCTCGCGCAGCGTCGCCGTCATTTCCTGCCGTTGCGCATCGCTGAGCGGGACCGCCGAAGTAATGACGGCCTCGACGGTGTTCTCGACCTTCGCCTTGAGTGCCTCGAACTGCTCGGCGATCTCGGGCAACGCGACGACACGCCCGTTCTCGAGCAACAGGCGCAGGAAGTTCGTGCCGTGCAGGCTGCCGCCCGCGAACACCGAACCCTCGCCGACCGCCCGGGCGAAGAGGTCCTGCAGAAACTCGAGCCGTTCCTTGTCGGTCAGCGACGGTGCCGCGAGAAACGCGACGACCTGGCCGTCCTCGAGCAGCAGCCTGGCTGCCGCGAGCGACTCCGACAGCTCGGCCAGCACGTTGTTCTCCTGCGCGACCTCGAAAGCGGCCTGGGCGTACGGCCTTGCGACTGTGTTGTTGTCGGCCACGGCTTAGATCTCCTGTGCAAGCTTGCCCAGAATGTCGTCGTGCGTCTTGCCGTCGATTTCGCGTTTCAGGATCTTCTCGGCAGAGGCGAGCGCGATTGCCGAGACCTGGCCACGCAATTCCTCGCGCGCCTTGTTGGTCTCCTGCTCGATCTCGGCCTTGGCCGCGGCAAGCTGCCGCTCGCGTTCCTTGACGCCGGAATCCTTGCCTTCGGCAACGATTTCGTTGGCGCGGGCATGGGCCTGGTCGAGGATGCCGGTCGCCTGGTGGCGAGCTTCGGCGACGATCTCGTCCGCTTTCGCCTGCGCCTCGACGAGCTTCTCCTGGCTCTTGTCGGCGGCGGCAAGACCTTCCTCGATCTGCTGCTGGCGCTCCTCGAGCGCATGCAGGATCGGCGGCCAGATGAACTTCATGCAGAACCAGACGAACACGACCATCGCGATCGACTGTCCGATGAGTGTCAGGTTAATGTCCACGTAATGCTCCTTGCAGCATTGGCAGAATTACTGTCCGAGAGCGGTGTGCGCTCTTCGTCGCGGTGCCCGACTTATGCGCCGGCGACGCCAGTGGCTGCCTGCAGTTGACCGACGAACGGGTTCGCAAACGCGAAGAACAGCGCGATACCGACACCGATCATCGCGACGGCGTCGAGCAGCGCGACGACGATGAACATCTTGGTCTGCAGCATCGGGGCGAGTTCCGGCTGACGGGCAGCGCCTTCCAGGAAACGGCCGCCGAGCAGGCCCATGCCAATGCCTACGCCAAGGGCGCCGAGGCCGATCAGAAGAGCAACAGCGATTGCCGTCAAGCCAATAACAATTTCCATCAGTTTCTCCTACGGAGGGTCATTTAAATCAGTGTTTCTCGGATGCCAGACTCAGGTAGACGATGGTCAGCATCATGAAAATGAAAGCCTGAAGCGTCACGATCAGGACATGGAACACGGCCCAGCCGAAGTGCAGCGGCAGCTGCCACAGTCCGAGTAGCGCGATCAGGATGAAGATGAGTTCGCCGGCGAACATGTTGCCGAACAGTCGCAGGCTCAACGAGATCGGCTTCGCCACGAGGGCGACGACTTCGAGAATCAGGTTGAACGCCATGATCGGCACGGAGGCGATGATCGCGCCCGTCGACTTGAACGACGGCTCGATCGGGTGGAGCATCAGGTCCTTGACCAGGGCGAACGGCCCCTTGGCGAGGTGTGTGTAGACGAGGATGAGGACGAACACGGCGATCGACATGCCGAACGTGACGTTGACGTCCGTCGTCGGAACTATCTTCATGTAAGGGATGCCGAGCATCCAGTCGGCAACGACGACGGGAATCCAGTCGACCGGGACCAGGTCCATCAGGTTCATCAGGAACACCCAGACGAAGATCGTCAGGCCAAGCGGCGCGATCAGGTTGCTTTTACCTTGAAAGGTCTCCTTGACGCTGGCATCGACGAATTCGACGATGATCTCGACGAAAGCCTGCCACTTGGTCGGCTTCCCGACCGACGAGGCCCTGGCGACTCGCCAGAACGTGAAGCAGAAGATCAGCCCGAGGAATGCCGACCAGAACATCGAGTCGACGTTGATCGTCATCATGTTGCCGGCGCACTCGTTCCAGACCCATTCGTCGCCGACTTTGCAAACCTGGAGGTTCTGGAGATGGTGCGTGATGTAGTCGCCTGACGTTTGGGGTCCGTGTCCGCCTTCAGCTGCCATTCGTGTTACTCGTTGTCGTGTCCGTGTCGCCCCGCATCAGAAACCCTGAAAATACGGCCAGCTGCGAGGCGATGAATCCTGCAAACAATGCCGCTGCGACGAGCGGCTTCACCGACGTGAACACGAGCGTGAATAACAGCACGGTCAACGCCAGCTTTCCTATCTCGCCGATCCAGGCCGCTCGCTTGAGCGCGCCAGGGTCCCGGCGAGGCACTACGAGCCGCAGCCCGAGAAAAGCGTTCGGGAGCACGCAAACCAGGCTTCCGAGCAACGCCGAATAGCCAGCGACGGTTCCGAACAGGCTCCAAAGGACTGCGGCAAGGCCCGACCCGACCAACAACTGCCACATCAGCACGCGGGCGATGGTGGAAGTCATTGTTTATTTTGCCTCCGGCACTAAAAACGCCACGTCCATCGGGTGTCCCCGCAGAGTGTGGCGCTTTGGTTGGATTTTCCAGGCGGGCCTCGAAAATTGCCCGCGCATTATAGTGGTGGCCTTGCGGCAAGGCAACCGGGAACGCGGCTTCATCCGGCGATCGTCCCGGCTGTTTTTCCCGGCGTTTTTAGAGGGTTTCGGACGACATCGCGAGTACGACATAAGTCCGCGCGAAACGGGCTCAAGAACGTGGCCCGGCCGCCGCTAACGGAAGTATCCGATGATGTAACGTAACCCGCCATGCTATTGATTTCGAGTGAAACCATCAGGGCCCATCGCGCGCTGAACGACGTCGTTCGCGAAATGAGCTTCACGCCCGGCTACTTCGCCAGCGCAGGGACGTTTGCCGAACTCATGAGCGGCGAGTCCCGCCGGATCGTGGTCCTGACCGAGAATGACGTGTCGCCGGAAACCCTGCAGACGCTCGAGGACGCCCGCGACCGCACGCCGTTCGGCATCATCGTCGCGTCAGACCGCAAGACGCTGCGCAGCAGCGATCGCGCAGAGCTGACGGACCGGCTTGCCGAATTCGACAATATCGAATGGGTGGGCCGGGAATTCGACTTCGACACGTTGTACGGATCTGCCTGCCGGAGCCGCCGCCGCATGCTGAAGTTTTCCCGGCAGGACATCAAGGATGCGATCGACGGCGGACAGTTCGTGCTGCGCTACCAGCCCAAAGTCGAGCGAAACGCGGGCCGCGAGTGGCTGACCCGCGAAGCGGAGGCACTCATTCGCTGGTACCACCCTGAACACGGCCTGATCAGCCCGCTCGAGTTCCTGCCCGAGGCAGAGGCTTTCGGCCTGATGACCCGGCTCAGCGAATTCGTGTTACGCGAGACCACGCGTCAGCAGGTGACATGGCGCGAGCAGGGTATACAGCTCAATTCCTGCATCAACCTCGCCTCGAGCCAGCTCGTGAACCCGGACCTCGCCGAGACCTACCGCGTCATCGTCGAGCAGGCGGGTCTCGAATGCGCAAGCTTCACGTTCGAGGTCATCGAGCAGGACCTCTCGGATCCGTCGGCACCCCATCTTGCGACGATCGAGGCTCTGCGGGAACGCGGTTTTCGCATCTGTCTCGACGATTTCCGTATCGCGGCCGCATCACTTGCAACCTTCGAGCAGCTCCCTTTCGACGAAATCAAGATTCATGCGTCCGCGCTGCGTGACGCGCAGAACGACACGGTCTCGATGACCGTTCTCGCAGCCGTCACCGGGCTCGCTCACAACCTCGGCATGTCCGTCTGCGCCGAGGGCGTCGAGGATGAGGCCACGTTCGAATTCCTAAAGACGATCGAGTGTGACAAGATGCAGGGATTCCTGATCTCGGAAGCCGTGATTCCATCGATTATCCGGCGTGTCTACTCCGCCGGCGACAACGCCCCCGACGAAGTCGCGTAATAGGGTATCCGGTACCCTATTTGATGTGCTTGAGGATGCCGTCGAGTTCGTCGAGGCTGTTGTAGCTGATCACGAGCTTGCCCGCGCCTTTGGCGGTGTGCTGCACGGCGACCTTTGCGCCGAGCTTTTCCGATACCTCGATCTCTAGCCGCCGGACGTCCGCGTTCTGCGCGGGCGGCTTCTTCGCCGCTTTCGGCTTCGCGCTCTCGAGCATGCGCCTGACCAGCCGCTCGGTTTCGCGAACCGACAGCCCCTTCCTGACCACCTGGCGCGCCGCATCGAACTGCTGCGCCGGATTCGGGATCGACAGCAGTGCACGAGCATGTCCCATATCGAGCTGCCGGTCTTCGAGCATCGGCTTCACCTTGTCTGACAGGTCCTCAAGGCGCAGCAGGTTGCTGACCGACGCGCGCGATCGACCGACGGCCTCGGCCGCTTCGGCGTGCGTCAGGTCGAACTCGCGAATCAGGCGATCGAGCGCACGCGCTTCCTCGAGCGGGTTGAGGTCCTCGCGCTGGATGTTCTCGATGAGCGCCATCGCGATCGCCCCTTCATCGGGAATCTCACGCACGACGGCCGGTATGTCGGCCAGCCCGGCCATCTGTGCGGCGCGCCATCGCCGCTCGCCTGCAATGATCTCGTAACGCTGTTCGCTGCCGGGGCTCGCAATCGGTCGCGCGACGATCGGCTGCACGACACCCTGTGCCCTGATCGAGGCGGCCAGGTCTTCGAGTGAATCCTGGCGCATGTCGACACGCGGCTGGTACTGCCCGCGCTGCAACAGCTCAAGGGGAATCTCGCGCAGCGTGTCTCCGGTGTGGCTTCCGGCGGCGACGGCCGCCGATTCGGCAACCGGCTTGCTCAGGAGGGCGTCGAGGCCGCGGCCCAGTCGTTTCTTCGGTGTCATAGTCGTCAAACTGCTTCCGCTATGCGCGCGTCCTCGCGACGCAGGATTTCACCGGCAAGCGCGAGGTAGGCAATGGCGCCGCGCGACGAGCGATCATGCAACAGTACGGGCCGCCCGAAGCTCGGCGCCTCGGCGAGACGGATGTTTCGCGGCACGCAGGTGCGAAACACCTTGCGATCGAAGTGCTCGATGAGTTGCAGCGAAACCTCGTTCGAAAGATTGATTCGGGGATCGAACATCGTACGCAGGATACCGAAGACCTCGAGACCGGGGTTCACGGTGTCGCGCACCTGCTCGAACGTATTGAGCAGCGCCGACAGCCCCTCGAGCGCGTAGTACTCGCACTGCATGGGGATCAGCACGCCGTCAGCGGCAGTCAGCGCGTTGACGGTCAGCATGTTGATCGAAGGCGGGCAGTCGATGAGGATGAAATCGTAAAGGCCGGCGACGGGCGCAAGCGCTTTGCCGAGTTTCATCTCGCGACCGATCTCCTGCAGCAGCTTCACCTCGGCCAGGGTCAGGTCTTCGTTGCCCGGCAGCACGGCGAAGCCGCCCTCGGGCGCCGACACGATCGTATCGGCCGCGCTCGCATCGCCCAGCAGCACATCGCAAGCCGAGTTCTCGAGCTCCATCTTGTTGATGCCGCAGCCCATCGTCGCATTGCCCTGCGGATCCATGTCCACGAGCAGCACACGGCGCTGCGTCGCCGCAAGCGATGCAGCCAGGTTGACGCAGGTGGTGGTCTTGCCCACTCCGCCTTTCTGGTTTGCTACCGCGATAATTCGTGTCATGTTCCTGCCCGCCGCAACAGCACGGCATGCCGGGAGCCCCGCTCCAGACCCGGCACGGTGAGTTCCGTAACCTCATGGCTCCACGGAGCCGGTAGTTCTTCTAGTTCTTCCGCCGGGTCGCGCCCCTTCAGCGCCACGAACACCCCGCCCTCTCTTACGTGGTGGCCGGCCATTTCAACCAGGCGCCGGATCGAAGCCACCGCCCGGGCAATCACGGTATCAAAGCGGTGGCCGGGTGCAAAGTCCTCGGCACGTGCTTTGACGGCAACGACATTGTCGAGGCCCAGCAGGTTCGCCACGTGCTGCACGAACATGATCTTCCTGTTGTTGCTGTCGAGCAGCGTGAACTCGCGCCCGGGTTCCGCGATCGCGAGCGGCAGGCCGGGAAAGCCCGGACCCGTGCCGACGTCGAGAATGCGCTCACCCTCGAGGAGCGGGCGCGTGGCGAGGCTGTCATCGATGTGCAGCGTGACCATTTGCGCGCGGTCACGAACGGCCGTCAGGTTGACTTTTCGGTTCCAGCGCTCGAGCTCGTCGAGCAGCCGGTCGAAACGCTCGTCATTCACCCAGCAGGTGCTCCCGGAAGAACAGCACCGTCGCCTGTTGATAGATGTCGCGATTCTCCTTGCGACGGTAGCCGTGTCCCTCGTTCAGCGCGTTCATGTACCAGACGGTCTGGTCCTGCTCACGCAGCGCCCGGACAATCTGCTGCGCCTCCGTCACCGGTACGCGCGGGTCGTTCTCGCCTTGCACGACGAACATCGGGACCCTGATCTTCTCGACATTGTTGAGCGGGCTGATGCGCTCGAGGTGTGCCCGCATCTCCGGATCACGCTCGTCGCCGTACTCGGCGCGCCGCAAGTCACGCCGATAGTCCTGGGTATTCTCGAGGAAAGTGACGAAGCTGCTGATCCCGACGATGTTGACGGCGGCATCGAGCCGGTCACTGTAATGAACGGAGCTGGCGAGAACCATGTAACCGCCGTAACTGCCGCCGAACACGGCGACACGATCGCCGTCCAGATCGGACGCGGTGTCGATCCAGTCGAGCAACGCACCGATGTCCCGTACCGAATCTTCGCGCAAGAAGCCGTTGTCCAGCCCGACATACGTCTTTCCGTAGCCACTCGAACCGCGCACGTTCGGCACGACGACGGCCACGCCGAGCTCCGCGAGCCAGAGCTGGTAGGTGCTGCTGAACGCCGGCCGCGCCTGGCTCTCGGGGCCGCCGTGTATCGATACCACGACGGGGAACGGGCCATCGCCCGCGGGCTTGTACACCCAGGCGGGAATCCGGCGCGGCGCCCCGTCGATCTTGTCGAACGTCGGGAAATGAATCAGCTCCGGCGTAATGAACGCCGACGTGTCCAGCCCGCCGACCTCGCTCGTCGTCCAGCGCGTCAGCACCCCGTAGTCGAGCGGGTCCTCGCCGAGCGCCAGCGAAAACGAATCGCTCGGTGTCCGCGGCGTATTCAGCGTCATTCCGAGATGGCGGTCGTCCGGGCTGAATTCGAGACTGCCGGCCAGGCCGGTAGGGAGACCCTCCACCTTGCGGTACTGCCGCGTGCGGGTGTCGAGCAGGTACACCTGCGACATGCCGTCCTCGTTGACGACAAACGCAAGACGCTGCCGGTCGTGGCTGATCACGGCACTGCTGACGTTCCAGGGGATGTCCGCGGTCACGATTTCGGGGCTGGCGTCGGCGGCGCCCGGCTGCCACGCGAGTTGCGAGAATTCGCCGCCCTGATCGGTAATGAGCCAGAAGCCGTCGTTCTCGTCGTCGAAGCCGACCGGAACGTTATAGCTCGGCGAGCCCGATCCGCCGGTCAGCCTCTTGACCGCACCGGAATCGAGGTCGATCAGGTGCACACGAGCATCGGTTATGCTGACGTAATTCGTGGCCAGCAGCTGTGTGCCGCTTGCCGAAAACTCGGCCGGGCCCCACCACGAGCCGTCGGGCGATTCGAGCACAATGCGGGCCGCACCCGGCTCGTTCGGATCCATGATCCATATGTCGTTCGATGCGCCGTTGCGCCGCGTGCTCTGATACGCGATTCGCCGGCCCTGGCGGTCCCAGACGACCGCGCCGTTGCGCGACTCCCCGTCCGTCAGCATCGTTGCCGCGCCGTTCGCCGGGTCCAGCAGAAAGACCTGCGAGAACTCGCTGCCGCCGGCGTCACGAGTGAATATCAGCGACGATCCGCCGGGCCGGCGCGAAACGCCGAAGACGGGCTCTTCGAAGAATGTCAGCTGCGTGCGCGCACCGCCGGGCATGTCGACCCGGTGAATCTGGTTGAGGTCCCCGAAACGCGTGGTCACGTAGATCCCCTCGCCGTCGTCGGTCCAGCCCCTGAACCCGGCCGAGCGCACATTCTGATACCGGTTGAGGCTGTCGACGATGGAGCCGGGTATGGCCGGCACGTCCTCCAAGACGAGGTTGCCGTTGTTCGCGGTGGTTCGCACCACTTCGTTGGCGAACGACGTCGCGGTCAAC
>JANQGP010000179.1 GCA_028277265.1 Woeseiaceae bacterium
ATACAGGTAGCGGCCCTGCGGGTCGAACACGGGCTCGCTCTCGTTCGTCATTGCCGACGTCACCTGGTGTGCCCGCTCGTCGTCCAGCGAGTAGACCCAAACGCTACCGATCCGCAGGTCGTTGTTCTTGACGTAGGTGACGAAGCGGCTGTCGGGCGACCAGCTGTAATCGGTAATGTCGTTGTGCACCGACGAATCGACCACGGTGACGCGACCGTTGTCGACATCAACCACATTCAGGCGCTGTTTCTTGTCGCCGAACATGAGCATGCCCGAATCGGGCGACCAGACCGGCGCAAATCGCCATATGGCGCCGTCGTTCGTGACCCGCTTCGCATCGCCGCCGCCGACCGGTCGTACCCAGACCTCGTATTCGCCGGACGCGTCCGACAGATACGCCACCTGTTGTCCATCCGGCGACCAGGTTGCCTCGATCTCCCTGGCTTGCGGTGTGCGCGTGATGTTCCTGATGGGCCCGTCCTTGGCCGGGACACTGAACACATCGCCGCGGGCGGTAACGAGCACCCGGTTGCCGGCAGGGGAAAGGTCGGCTGACTCGATGAAGTCAGCGCCCTCGACAACCTTCGGCAGCGTAGCGGGCCGATCGCCGCCTACCGTGATGGCGAGCTTGCGCGACTCACCGCTCGCCGGGTCGAATCGATAGAGCCAGCCGCCGTTCTCGTAGACGACGGCCCGCGGTCCCGCGCTTGCCCACAAGACGTCGAAGTCATCATGTGTCGTCACCGCTTCGGCGCCTTCGGCGGTGTAGCGATACAGGTTCAGCGTGTAGTCGCGGTCAGAGGTGAAGAAGATGTCGTCACCGACCCAAAGCGGCTGGTGATCGGTCGCGGGATTGTCGGTCAACTGTGTCGATGTACTGTTTTCGAGGTCGTAGATCCACACATCCTGGGCGCGACCGCCGCGATACCGTTTCCAGGTTCTGAACTCGCGGTCCATCGGCGTGTACACGATCTTCGTGCCGTCCGGCGAGAACATACCGCCACCGCCTTCCGGGATTTCCAGCGGAGACTCGTCGCCACCGTTCGCCGGTACGAGGTGATAGCGGCCCATGCGTATGCCCCAAGGCAGGCGGTTGGCCCGCACGAGCACATGATCGCCATCCGGCGTCCAGTCGAGCACGCGATAGTCCGTGCCGCCCCGCGGCGGCATCGGACCGACATCGTTGTACCAGGTCAGCTGGCGCGGGGTGCCGCCGGCGGACGAGATGACGTAGACCTGCCGGGTCCCGTTGTACTCCGCGGAGTAGGCGACTTGCGAGCCGTCAGGCGAAAACTTGGGATAAAGCTCCAGGCCATCGTGCGATGTCAGCCGGATAGCAATTCCGCCGTTCGTCGAGGCGATATACAGATCCCCGGCGTAAACGAACACGACCCGGTCTTCGTGGATATCGGGAAATCGCAGCAGCCGCGTCTCATCGGCGATCGCGGCTTGTGCAATCGCGAGAATCAGAACGAACAGGATGGCTCGTAGTACCGGCATGTGGGATCTCCTCGGGAAACAGGCCGGGTATCCTACCATCGAAAAGCGACGCGATAATTCCGTGAGCGCAGCAAGAACGCAGTGCAAGGGGACTACCGTTGAACGAAGGTAATCAATCGCCAGGGAGGCGATAGGCGACGACGAGGTCTCCGCACCCGCCGGCGGCCGTCGGGCCACCCAGTGTCAGCACCACGTAGGCTTCGCCATGACGTTCATAGACCATCGGAGTGGCCTGGGGTCCCGCGGGAAGTGACTTGCTCCAGACAACGTTCCCATTGCGCAAATCGTACGCGCGTAGCATTCGATCATATTGCGTCGCCAGGAAGACGAGGCCGCCCGATGTCACGACCGGCCCTCCATTCGCGAAGTATCCCCAGTCCGCCGCAGGATGATCGTCATCGATGCCGGGCCGCCGCCCGGCGGGTACTTCCCAAAGCGTTTCGCCGCTCGCGAGATCGATGGCAACGAGCGTCGACCAGGGACCTTCGAGACAATGGAAGCCGCTTGCGTCATTGAACAGTTCGAATCTCGCCATGCCGAAAGGCGTGCCGCTCTGAGCGGTAAATTCCGCTTCGACGCCATTGAGCATTCCTTCCTTGCGGCGATGGCGAAACTCACGGCGGGGGATCAGTTTCACGAGCGTCGGCAGGCGGTTCACGGCAACTACCGCGACGCCCGCAGCTTCATGCACGGCCATTGACCCCCAGTTCACACCGCCCGGGTTTCCGGGAAACAGGACGGTCCCGTCGAGACTGGGCGGCGTGAAGATCCCTTCATACCGAGCACCCTCGAGCATCTCTTCGCACTTCGCGACATGGGCGTCGTCAACAGGAAAGATCGGCGGAAGGTCTCGATCGATCTCGTGAAGCCGAATCGCCGGGAAGCGCTGGGTGCGTGCCGCCGCCTCTCCGGGCACGTCAGAAACGGGAACAGGCCTTTCCTCGACGGGATGGATCGGTTCGCCCGTTTCCCGGTGCAGCACGAACACAAATCCCATCTTCGTCGCCTGTGCGACGACGGGTGTCGACACACCGTCGATGTCGATGTCTGCCAGGAGCGGTTGAGATGCCAGGTCGTAGTCCCACAGGTCGTGCCGAACGATCTGGTACGCCCACACCAGCTCCCCTGTCGTTGCTTTCAGTGCAACGACTGAATTGGCGTGAAGGTTGTCGCCGGGACGCTTGCCTCCGAAGAAATCGGGTGATGGCGAACTCGTCGGCAGGAATACCAGATCACGTTCGGCATCCGCGGCCATGACGCTCCAGACGTTTGCGGCGCCCGTCTGGCGATAGCTTTCGTCGGGCCAATTCTCTGCGCCCGGATCGCTCGATCGTTTCGGTACCGGATTGAATGACCAAACGAGCTCTCCCGTGAGGGCGTCGTAACCGCGAACGGTGCCGTCTTCGAGCCGCGCGGCGCCGTTGTCGCCAATCGACGATCCAACGACCACGACGCCGTTTACGACGATCGGCGGCGACGTCACAGAGTACTCGCCGCGACGCACCCCACGTATGCCCGATGTCAGATCCACTTCGCCGGCCTTGCCGAACCCCGCGCAACGCGTTCCGGTGGCTGCGTCTACCGCGATCAGCCTCGCGTCGAGCGTACCAAGAAACACGCGGGCGTGGCACGGTGTGCCGGCGGGGATGTCCGGCGCCACGTGCGCGGCGACCCCGCGGGACGTGAACATCTCGGAATACTCGATGGTGAAGTCGACGTCGGGATCGAAGCGCCATAGCACGTCCCCCGTGACGGGGTCGAGAGCGACGACTCGATTGAACGGTGTGGTGAAGATGAGCCGATCGGCAACGAGAATCGGTGTACTTTTGAACGATGACGGATTGCCGAAATACCCGGTACCGTCTGTCGAGTCTCCCGTCCGATACCGCCATGCCTCCTCGAGACCGGCCACTGCTTGAGGTGTGAGGCCGGAGACGTCGGCGAATCGCTTGCCTCCTAGATCCGCTCCCCAATGCGGCCAATCCTGAGCGCCAGCGCCAGGCGGGACAAACGCCACGAACAGGAAAAGCGCGATCCATGATTTCGAAATTCCCAACGTCATCGCCTTGTGTTATTTCGGCCGCAAAGAATATCGAGTCTCGATCAGGTCGAAAAGCCCTCCGCCTGAACAAAAATTTTGGCGCGAATTCTAAACGAGTTTCGGACCGGTCCGTTCACAATGCCCGCCAGGAAAGCAGTGATCTGAGATGCAGGAGCTATGGACGCAAACATCCCGGAAACACGAACCGACGCGCGGGCAGACAGGGATCTTTTCAAGGCAACGCTGCCGTTCAGCGTCGAATCCGTTAAGACCAGCTGGTGGGTCGTCGGCTCGACGTTCCTGTTGCTGCTCGCATCGCTGACCGGTGCCGCCCTCGCGCCTTATTGGCCGCTGCGACTGGCGTTCTCGGTCCTGTCGGCATTGCTCATGGTGCGCGCATTCATCACGTACCACGATTACATGCACAACGCGATCCTGTCGGGGTCGCGGTTTGCAGGGTGGTTGTTCCGCTCGTTTTCGGTGCTCGCGCTCACGCCGCCGAGAGCATGGCGGTTCAGCCACAACTATCATCACGGTCATGTCGGCGACATCAATGCCGAGAGCCACGGCGCGTTCAAGCTGATGACGACCGACATGTGGCGCGAGGCCTCCTTCTTCGAGCGCATCGCCTACCGCGTCGAGCGCCATCCGCTCACGATCCTGGCCGGGTATTTCACGGTGTTCTTTCTCAGTGTAACGGTACTTCCCTTCGTCAGGAATCCGACTCGCAACTGGGACTCGGTGGTTGTCGTCGCGGGCCACGTCGCGCTGATCGCGGTTCTGTGGGTACTGGGCGGCTTCGACACCGCGTTTTTCGTCATCCTGTTGCCGATGACCATCGCGTCGATGATCGGGAGTTACCTGTTTTTCGCCCAGCACAGCTTCGAGAACATGCACATCATGCCGACGGAGACATGGACGAGCAGGCGAGCGGCGATCGAGTCCTCCAGCTACATGAAGATGAACCCGGTCATGCGCTGGTTCACCGGGAACATCGGTTATCACCATATTCATCACCTGAACGTCCGTATCCCGTTCTATCGACTGCCCGAGGCGATGGATGCGATCGCGGAGCTCCAGTCGCCCGCGACGATTTCCCTGTCGCTGAAAGACATCAAGGCATGCTTTAGCTGTTGCCTGTGGGATGAGGGCTTGCAGCGAATGGTGTCGTTCCGGGAGTTCGCCAGAGCGGTGTAAACTCGTCGTGGAATACCGGAGCAGCACGTGTATCACAGTGGCGAGATTCGCTGGTTCTTCAGGGACGGCCCGAAGGCCGACGTGGACCGCTGGTTCTCGGCGTGCGATACGGCGGTCAGCGAGCCGCCTCGCGTCGACAGCTACGTGATCCTGCCACGCTGTGCGACGGCCGGCGTGAAGATCCGGGAGGGCAACATCGAGGTCAAGGCGCAGACCCAGGCCGCCGCCCTCGTCAGCTTCACTGACCGTGTCTGCGGGTACCAGGACGCCTGGGTCAAGTGGTCGCGGCCGGCGTCCGACCCGGCGGCCTTCCTCGCGGCGCCGACGATCCCCGAGCGCTGGGCGTACGTGCGCAAAGCGCGCGTCCTCCGGCTACTCTCACTCGAGACCGACGAGCCCGAGGAAATCGCACCGAGGTCGCGGCACCTGCGCGCCGGCTGTCAGGCCGAAAAGACCGACCTGGGCGTCCTTTTTCGTGGCGGCGATGACATGCCGCCCGAGGATGACTGGGAACAGGCCGGTCGCTGGTGGAGTTTCTCGCTGGAAGCGTTCGGCCCGCCCGGGGACGTCGGCGAACTGCTGGTCAGGGCCGGGACGCACTGGTTCGGGCAGGACTTTCCGGCGACGCTTCACGCCGAGGACTCGATGTCCTATCCGCAATGGCTGGCATCCCTCGCGGAGCAGGCAGACTGATTACTCAGTCGAACAGACGATTGTCCCAGCGTACCGGTTTTTCCAGGCTCTGACTGGCGCTACCCGAGTCCGGATGCGCGGGATTGATGATGACGTTGTTTTCTTCGCGGGAAGGCACGCTGGGCACGATCA
>JANQGP010000237.1 GCA_028277265.1 Woeseiaceae bacterium
GAACTCGAGCGTCGCCTCGCAACGATCGAGCGCGTGGTGCAGAACCAGAGTCTCGTCAACCTGACGCAACAGGTCGGCGCCATGGAGCGCCAGGGGGACCAGATCCAGGGACGCATGGAGACACTCGAGCACGACGCCGAGACGACGGCAGAACGCCAGCGCCAGCTCTATGCGGACCTGGACGCCCGCATCCAGGAACTCGAAACGTCGGTGCGCACCAGCGGGCCGAGCGTGCTCGAGGGCGGTACGCTGTCGCCAGGGCAGCTGCCGGTTCCCGAAGGCTCCGATCGCGATAATTACCAGGCTGCGTTCGAGCTGCTCAAGGAGCAGCGCTACGAGCCGGCAGCGATGGCGTTCGAACAGTTTCTCGTCAGCTTTCCCGACAGCGAGCTCGCGGACAATGCCCAGTACTGGCTGGCCGAATCCCACTACGTGACGCAGATGTTCGAGCGGGCGCTTGGCGAGTTCTCGGTCGTTATCGAGAAGTTCCCGCGGTCACGCAAGGTGCCCGATGCATTGCTCAAGATGGGCTATTGCAGTTACGAGTTGCAGGACTGGGAGGCTGCTCGGGCGTCGCTGACGCGGGTTCAGGAGGAGTACCCGGAAACGACAGCCGCGAGGCTTGCCGGTCAACGTCTGGCACGGATGGACGAAGAGGGGGTATGACAGCCTTCCGGCGCTTGTCATCCGTCGATTTTCCGGTATCATCCCGCCGGCATTCCGACGGCATCCCCGCCGTCAGCACCCTGGAAGGGGCGTTAGCTCAGAGGTAGAGCATTCGGCTTTTAACCGACTGGTCCTAGGTTCGATCCCTAGACGCCCCACCATCTCTCTAGATGCAAAGGAGCATCACCCCGAATAGCGCAGATCCCGACTACGTCGGCTTGGTATCAGGCAGCCGCGTCAAGGCGGAAGCTGTATGTCACTCTTATCGAAGGTGACGACGGTAGACGCGACAGCTGTTTCTTCTCCTGTCACTGTGTCCACGATGCGTATATCTATTACAACGACAATCTTGCCGTCGACGGTTTCGGAGTGGCTGACTTTTTCAACCTTTGCTTCAAAACGGGACACGTCAACATTTTCTTCGTTTCCGTTTCCGTTTCCGTCTCCGGAGTCGGGCAGGCCCTGAGCCAACGCCGCCGACCCGACGGACGCCAAGAAAAGCGCAAAGACTATGCGTACAGCCTTCCTGAATCTGATCATTTACAGTCCTCGTCCGAATCGCATATGAATTGGGGAAGCGTCCGATAGCTTCCAGTAAATGGTCATTCTAACCCATTCTTGCATGCTTTGGCGTTGCCGGTTTTCCGATGTTTTACTGCAGGTAGCCCGATGCTCTGACGATCTATCGGTGAGTGATTATTCGACGCCCACCACTTGTTTCGCGTTTCGATTCCTGACTGCCGCAATTCGAGGCAGTTTCAAATAAAACAGGCGACTCTATAGAGAACTGCCGTTATCATGCCGCTGTTTGCAGCAGGCACAGGCAGAAACGTGGCGAAGAATCGCTGGAAAATCCACAAGTTCGGCGGCAGCAGCCTGGCTGATGCGGCGTGTTTTCGTCGGGTCGCGGGCATCGTGCTCGACATGCCCGGCGAGCGTCTCGGCATCGTCGTTTCGGCGATGGGCGGGATGACCGACGCGCTGATCAATCTCGCCGTTCTTGCCGAGCAGGACAACGACGCCTATGAGGGTGAATTGACGGCCCTCGGCGAGCGTTACACGGCCACGGCACGCGAACTCCTCGAGGGCGATGCGCTCGTTACGGTTCTTGATGCCTGGAGCACCGACGCCGACGATATCAGGGACGTCCTCAAGGCCATCGCGCTCGTCAAATCCGCGCGGCAGCGCAATCGCGACGTCGTTGCGGGCTATGGCGAGAT
>JANQGP010000295.1 GCA_028277265.1 Woeseiaceae bacterium
CGTTTGTCGACTTTGCCGTGACCGAGACGCGCTTCCGGAAGCATTTCCGCAAGATTCCGCGCGACTCGTGGAACGACGACATGGTGCAGGTCAGCGAGTACCTGGAGCTTGACGAGGACGAGCGTGAAGGCAAGGTGCCGTACGTCTGGGCGCTGGACGCCAAGCGGCAGCTCAGTCGCCTGCTCGTCGCGGAGCCGATGATCGAGTCGGCCGAAGAGCGGCGCGCGTTCTGGATCATGTTGCGCGATCTCGGCGGCGTCGAAGAGGCGCCGGACGTCGCGGACGAAGCCCAGATCGAGTCCCGTGTGCGCCAGGAGGTCATGCAGCAGATCGCATCGGGCCTGATGGGATTGGTCAGCGGTAGCCAGGCACTGGACATGGGCGCGATGGTTGACGCCGTGGCGTCGGCGCCTGCCCAGCAACCGCATCTCAAGGCGGTAGAGTCGCCGGCCCCGGCCGCCGATGGCGAGTACATGGCGCCATGGATCGATACCGAGGACTGCACCGAGTGCGATGAGTGCATCCTGATCAACCCGAACATCTTCGAGTACAACGAGGACAGGAAGGCGGTGATCAAGAATCCGGACGGCGGGCCGTACCGCGATATCGTCAAGGCGGCCGAGAAGTGCACGGCTGAAGTGATCCATCCGGGTCTGCCTCGCGATCGTAGCGAGAAAGACATCGAGAAGTGGATCAAGCGCGGCGAGAAGTTCAACTAGGATGACGGCGCTGTAAGATGCTGGACCTGTTCCGGAAAGACACCTTCAGGCACGGGGTGCACCCGCCCGAGATGAAGGACGACACGGCGGAACTGGCGATTCGCCAGTTCCCGTTCGCCCAGGTGTTGATCGTGCCGCTCAGCCAGCATCTGGGGAAGCCGGCCAGGCCGGTCGTGCGCGAGGGCCAGGAGGTTGTCCGCGGGCAGACGATCGCCGAGCCGGACGGCTTCATGTCCGTGGCCATGCACGCGCCGGCCTCGGGTCTGGTCCGGCGGATCATGCTCGCGCCCGGTATCACGGGTACCAAGGTCGAGAGCATCTACATCGAGCCGTACCCGGCCTCGACCCAGGAAATCGACGACGGCGAGCCCTGCAGCCTCGATGCGTCGCCCGACGAGATCATCACGGCGATACAGAACGCCGGCATTGTCGGTCTCGGCGGTGCAGCGTTTCCGACCCACGTCAAGCTGAAACCGCCCGAAGGCAAGCACCTCGACACGTTGTTCATCAACGGCGTGGAGTGCGAGCCGTACCTGACCACCGACTACCGCGTGATGCTCGAGCAGACCGAGGACGTTTTCACGGGCATTCGCTACCTGCTGCGAGCGACGGGAACGTCCGAGGCGATCATCGCGATCGAGGCGAACAAGCAGGACGCGGCGGAGCGTTTCAGATCCATGTGTCCCGACGATCTCCCGGTGAGCGTGCGCGTATCGCCGGTCAAGTATCCGCAAGGCGCCGAGAAGATGATCTTCAGCGCGCTCATCGGTCGCGAGGTTCCGTCCGGCGGCCTGCCCGCGGACATCGGCGTGATCTGCTGCAACGTGGCAACGACGGCCGAGATCGGGCGCCTGCTGCCGCGTGGCCGCGGCATCCAGGAACGCGTGATCACGATCGGCGGGCCGGGCGTGCGCAGGAAAGGCAACTACCGGATCCCGATCGGTACGCCGGTTCGCTTCGCGCTGGAGCAGTGCGATCCCGTCGACGATATCTCGCGCGTGTTCATGGGCGGTCCGATGATGGGTCCGACGGTGTCCAACCTGGACATTCCGATCACCAAGGGGACCTCCGGCATCACGGCGTTTACGACTGCCGAAACCGGTGGATCGACGGGCAACAAGAAGGTCTACCCGTGCATCGGTTGTGCGCGCTGCGTCGAGGCCTGCCCGATGTTCCTGAATCCGTCACAGCTCGGCATCCTCGCCAAGAACGAGGAGTACGAGCAGATGGCCGAGTCCTGGCACCTGATGGATTGTTTCGAATGCGGCGCATGCACCTACGTTTGCCCGTCGCACATCCCGTTGGTCCAGTATTTCCGCATGGCCAAGAAAATGGTCCGCAAACTGAGTGCTGCCTGATGTCGCGCTTGAGCAAACACCTCGAGATCGGATCGTCGCCGCATGTTACGGACGGCGCCAGCACCGACGTCATCAT
The DNA here is from genome assembly GCA_028277265.1 of Woeseiaceae bacterium. Classification (GTDB taxonomy): domain Bacteria; phylum Pseudomonadota; class Gammaproteobacteria; order Steroidobacterales; family Woeseiaceae; genus UBA1847. The sequence continues at coordinate 2,154 of JANQGP010000295.1, forward strand.
GCGCAACGTGTTCTTCGCGCTGCTGCCTGTGACGGTATTCGCGGTGTACGCGTTCGGGTCGGGTGCTGCGCTGGTCATCACTGTCGCAACGGCAAGCTGTGTTCTGACCGAGCACTGGCTGTGCCGCTGGACGGGCCAGACGTCCACCGTCGGCGACTGGTCCATCGCCATTACGGGGCTGTTATACGGTTTGACGCTGCCTCCCGATCTGCCGTTATGGATGGTGATCGTGGGCGGCATATTCGGCGTCGCGATCGGCAAGTTCCTGTTCGGCGGGCTCGGCATGAATGCTTTCAACCCGGCGCTGGTCGGCCGTGCGTTCCTGCAGGCGGCCTTCCCGCAGGCGATGACGCACTGGCAAGTGCCTTTTGCAGAGGGCCGATTCGAGACGATTCCTTCGTCGGTCCTGGCGATGCCGTTCTGGGAACCGACCTACGACGCGGTCACCACGGCTACGCCGCTGGCATTGATGAAGTTCGAGTCCGAGTTCGCGGGCGGCCGCGAACTGGTGGCCGGCCTGACCTCGGGCTCGGTGGGCGAGACCTGCGGCGCGCTGATCCTGCTGGGCGGTGCCTACCTGGTAGCGCGCAACATGATGAACTGGCGCATCCCGGCGTCGATCTTCGCGACCGTGGCCGCGATGTCCTGGGTATTCCAGCTGTACGACCCGGCGACCTATCCCGGGCCGATATTCATGCTGTTCTCGGGCGGGCTGATGCTGGGCGCGGTGTTCATGGCAACCGATATGGTGGCGTCGCCGATCACGAACGCCGGCTGCTGGCTTTACGGCGTGTTGATCGGCGTGCTCGTCGTCGTGATCCGTTTCTGGGGCGGCATGCCCGAGGGTGTGATGTACGCGATTCTGCTGGCGAACGCCGTATCGCCTCACATCGATAACCTGATCCAGCCCAGGGTGTTCGGTACCGGCAGGGGGACAGAATGAGCACGCCGGCGCCCGTCCAGCAAAAGCAGACCTCCACGTGGGAGATGTATCG
>JANQGP010000407.1 GCA_028277265.1 Woeseiaceae bacterium
TTGTTCGGATGGTCTTCGGGGCAGACAACCGTGACCTCGATTCCTGCATTGTGCATGCCGATGAATGTCGCGACCGATGGCCTGTCCGCATCCTCGGTAATGCAGAGCGAGCGAATCGCCACGACGTCAGCCAGAGTATCCGGGGTTTTCGAGGCAGAGTCCCTCCCCGTCGACCGGGAGATTGGACGCGTAGTGCCCTGGCATGAAGCGGCGGACGTGGAACTCACTCAGCGTATGTCTGAAAAACGGCATTCGGAGAACCGTCAGGGCGTAATGAATCGCCGCGTAAGGTACCACAGCTACTGGATTTTTGCCCCGAGGACCAGCTCGAAGGAGGGCGGCCCGGATGTGCTTATCGATCCGAATACACCGTTCAGCGTAACCCGGATCGCGTTGATGCTCGCGTCGTAACCTGCGGCATCCGGGGCCGGCACATAGGCGAACGTCGCTCCGTTGTCGTCGGAGTACTCGATGAGACCGACTGCGACGCCCGGCGGCACCGGCGAATTCGAAATGTCCAGCCTGACCGGCGCTCCCGCGAGGCAGCTTGTCATCACACAGAGGCTGAGATTCGCAGGCACGTCGTCGGTTACCGTCAACGAGTCTGTGTCCGGGGAGCGCGAACCGCGGTTCTCGACCGCGATCCTGTACTCGACGGTCGCGTCGGGAATCGAGTACGGGCTGCCTGGACCGTTCACCGGGTCCCAGGTCGTGGTCACGGCTTTCTCGATGTCGAGGTCGACGGCGAAGTTTGCGTGGAAGGCCGCGGATGCGGCGATGATACCGGCCGATTCCGTCGTGTGACTACGTTCGGAGTCGTTGTCGATATCTTCATCGACGGTCAGGCCGAGTGCCGCCGGGGTTTCGCTGCAGCGCCGAATCCAGCCGCCGTTGTTGCCGTCGCGCGAGTTGACCGAGGCGACCGCAAGCGGTGTCGATGCGAACGGCGCGGGGTAGGCGTTCGTGTAGCAGCCATTGGACCAGCCCTGGATATTGTCGGGCGATGCGATCGACTGCAGTGTCACGGCCGTACCGAAACCGTCGACGAACGGCACGCGGGCGGCGTTGTCGATCGCGACGATGCCGACGCGTTCCGGCAACACCGTGCCGGCAGTCGATTCGCCGCGTTCCAGCGTGATCTCGACAGACGCAGGCCCGAGGTTTCGCATACCGACGTCCATGAACGGGGCCGACGGCGAGCCGGGCGGAGTCTGACCCTCGCTCGCCATCGTCTGAATCTGCACAACGGCCGCGGGCGCCGACGTGAACGCGGTCGGAAAGGCGAGCAGGTCCCACGACACGCCGACGAGGCGATTGGCAAATGCCGCTGTCGTGCGCTCGAGCGCGACGATGCGCGAGCCGTCCGGGAGAACGTGGTTTCCCGGTTCGATCGCGAGGTAGGCTGTCGTCATCGAGACGTGCGGGCCGTCGTTGGCGGACGGTTCGACCTGCAGCAGCTCGAATCCGGTCGTGGTCACGTTGCGAACACGAATCGTCGCGGGGTCACCGCCCTGGTCGGTCGGTAAGACGAAAACGAGGGGTCGTGTGTCGAAAGGTTCAAGAAAGGTGACGCTCGTCCAGGCTGGTACGGAGAACGTGTCGTTCAGAACGACCGGCGCCATTTCCATTTCGAACGCGCGCGCGGGAGAATGCGGTGCTGCGCTCAGCAGCGACACCGTCAACCAGCCCGCCATCATTGCAGGGAATCGACGATCATTGCCCATGGTCCCGCACGATACCGCTCGCCTCCCGGAGCAGCAGTGCGCCGCATCACAAATCGCCCGAACCGGGCCATTTCCCAAACTTGCGCTGCGTCACGGCCAGCGGACAGCCGCCCTCGTAAACTGACGACCTTATTGTCAAATCGCACACCGGCCACGCCCCAATTTATGTCAAATGAGTGACCTGGATCATCATCATGTCAATCGCGTGCTGGTCGTCGACGACGACGCGCTTCTGATCAACGAATACCTGAAGTGTCTCGGTGAGGACTACGAACCGGATACCGCAACCACGACGCTGGGGGATCTCGAGAAGGTCCTGCTCGGTGAAGAGACCGACGGGAAAGGCGCCGCAAGCTTCGAAGTGCACTCGCGAAACCAGGGCGAGCACGCGATCGAGGCCGTGCGAGTGGCGATCGAGCGCCGGGAGCCGTTTTCGATCGTGTTCATCGATAGCTGCATGCCGCCGGGTATCGACGGCCTCGAGGCAGCCAGGCAGGTGCGCGATATCGACCCGAACGTCAACATTGTCATCGTTACGGATTCACTGAGTTCGGACCCCGACAATCTCGGCAAGCGGATACCGCCGGCCGATAAGGTGTTCATCTTCAAGAAACCCTTCCATGGCGCGGAGTGCCGTCAGCTGGCGGCCGCGCTGTGCGGCAAATGGCATGCGGACTTGGCGTTGCGCAAGGCGAACGAGGACCTCGAGCGACGCGTCGAGGAACGTACCGAGGCGCTGCAGAAGATCGCCTATTTCGACCTCGTAACGCGCTTGCCCAACCAGCTGCTCCTGATCGAGGAACTCAAGAACCTGATCGGCAAAGCCGAGGATACCGAAGGCGATACCGCCGTCGTATTGCTCGACTTCGATCGATTCAGCTTTATCAACGAAACGATGGGTTATGACTCCGGTACGGAATTGCTTCGTTCGATCGGCAATCGTCTGAGCCGGACTTTCGTCGAGGAACAGGACGCGCATCGGGCTGTCGTCGGACGCTTCGGCGCCGACGAGTTCGCCGTGATAATGCCCGGCGTAGAGTCCGAAAATGCGATCATAGAACTGGCAGAGAGCGTCCGGAAGACCGTCGAGGAGCCCTTCCTGATCAACGGTCGTGATCTGTTTCTCAAAGCGGCGATCGGCGTGGCCTGGCACCCCG
>JANQGP010000005.1 GCA_028277265.1 Woeseiaceae bacterium
AACGCGTAACGCAGTGGCGTAACGAACGGCTGCTCGCCGAGCGGCTTGGGAGACAGGCCGAGTTCGCAGATGATTGGCTGTGCGGAAACCGTTTCCATAAATGGAATCGAGCGGTCGCTCATGAGCCACTCGGCGCCGGAAATATCGAGTGGTGCGAGCACGAAACGACTGAAAGGATGGTGGTAGTAGTCGTTCCCGTGTACCCAGTTGACGTACCGGATCGACTGCTTGAACGTCCCGTCGACGGCCCGCATGAACTCGGTTTCGTCGACGCCGACGACGGCGAGCAGGTGATTGATATTCGGGATCGTTGCCTCGCCTACGCCAATGCGGGGGACGTCCGGCGACTCCACGAGCGTTATGTCCGCGAGCTTGCGACCGCTACGGTTGAGCGCGGCATTCAGATACGCCGCCGCCATCCATGCGGCCGAGCCGCCGCCGACAATCAGTATTTTCTTGCAATGCATGTACCAATACTTCCGTTAAAACAGGGCTTTTTTGCAACACTAAGGCCTGGTGAATTGTTGATACGCGGTGTTTTTTCTGCGATAAGTACGAAATACGCGACGTCTGTATACACTTTCGTTGCAAAAATGACACGTATTGGTCGCAAGTCGCTCGTTGTGCACTGCAACGCAGGCTCCCGATACACATAACGGACAAAAAAAGCATAAGGGGAGGTCCATGTTCAGACCCAATCCACTGGCGAAGGCTATCAGCTTTGCTCTTGCCACCGGTACGCTCGGTGTTTCTCCGCAGGTGCTCGGACAAGACAACAACGAGGCCCGCGACGAGGCAATCGAAGAAATCGTCACGACGGGGTCGCGAATTCGCCGCGATGGCTTTTCAAGCGCGAATCCCGTTGACGTCGTATTGACCGAGCATGCCGTCGTCTCCGGTATCTCCAACCTGGGTGACATGGTGCAGTCCACCACGATCGCCTCGGGCGCTCCTCAGGTAACCGCGGCCACGTCGACCGCGTTCGTGCAAAACGGCGGCGCGGGCGTAGCCACGCTCTCGCTGCGCGGAATGGGCGCAAGCCGCACGCTTACGCTGATCAACGGCCGCCGTGCCGGTCCGGCCGGCACGCGCGGTGGCGTCTCCGCCTTCGACCTGAACGTCATTCCCCTGGCCGCCATCGAGCGCGTTGAAATCCTCAAGGACGGCGCGTCGTCGATCTACGGATCGGACGCGGTCGCCGGCGTGGTCAATATTTTCACGCGCAAAGACGATGGCGGCAGCGTTGATGGTTATGTCATGCAGCCGACCGAGAGCGGTGGCGAAGAAACGCGCTTGAGCGCTACCTGGGGCAAGCGGTTCGAACGGGGTAACTTCCGGATCACTGCCGACTACAACCAGATCGACAAGCTCGCATTCGGCGATCGCGACTACTTCGCCTGCACCGAGCAGTACATTTTTGACGATGCGGGCAATCGTGCGGATGTGATCGACCCCCGCACCGGTCAACCGGCCTGCCGCGACACGCTGTGGGGCCAGGTCTGGTTGTATGACTTCCAGGGAGCGGGCGGCAATGTACCGACACCGTCTCGAACCCTGGCGCAATACGATTACGACGGCGACCTCGGCAACTACATCCCGCCCATCGCCGTCGACCCAACCAACCCCGGCTTCCTGGTCACGCCGCCGGGCTGGTTTCTCGTGAATTACGACCGCACCAGCGATGCGGTGACGAATCTGGACCATCCGTTCCAGGATGCCTCCTCGATGATTCCGGATGTGGAAAAGACGACGCTCTTCCTCGATGCGGAGTACGACCTCACCGACACGATGTCGTTGTATACCGAGGTGCTCCTCAATCAGCGTGAAACGACATCGAACAGTTACCGCCAGTACTGGGGCTATATCTACAACGAAGCTTCGGACATCGGTTTCAATACGAACCCGCTGAGCGCCGGCTGGCAAGGCGACCAGTGGCTCAGCCCGACGCCGATCACCGACCACTTCGGCAATGTCACGGAAGTCGACTACCAGCGCTACGTGGCCGGCCTGCGTGGCGATATCAACGACAACTGGAATTTCGATCTCTCGTTCCAGCACAGTCACTCCGACGGCACCTACGCACAGGACATCATCTACCGAGACTCGATCTGGGACCAGAACTGGCTGTACGACACCGGCGGCACGGGTTTCAGCTGTGTGGGCACGAACACGTCTTCGCGCGGCGTGCCCTGCCTCGACATTCCCTGGCTTGACCCGGCGTTCCTTGCCGGCGATGTCAGCCCCGAAATGCGCGAGTTCCTTTTCGGCGTCGACGTCGGCAAGACCTCATACAGGCAGTCGTCGGTCGAAGGCTATGTCTCCGGCGGTCTGTTCGATCTTCCGGCCGGCGAGGTCGGCGGCGCTTTCGGTTTCCACTGGCGCACGGACAAGATCAACGACGTACCGGGCCCCGAAACGCTTGGAGGCAACAGCTGGGGACTCTCGTCAGCGGGCATTACCAAGGGTGACCAGGACACTACGGCATTGTTTGCCGAGTTCGAACTGCCCATCCTTGCCGACGTAACCGGTGCGCGGAATCTCGACCTGAACGTATCGGCCCGGTGGACCGATGTGGACACGTACGGTGACGATACGACCTACAAGGCAACGCTGAACTGGCAGATCGTCGATCAGTTCAAGTTCCGTGCGAGTCAGGGCACGTCGTTCCGGACCCCGGCGCTGTTCGAGCTGTATCTGGCCGACCAGACTTCGTTCGTCCGCCAGAGCGTTATCGACCCTTGCAGGTTCTGGGCGGATGAATTGCAGGCCGGCAGCATCACGCAGCGCATCGCCGACAACTGCGCGGCCGATACCTCCGCCGCGGATTTTCCGAACGGCCTGCCACCGGATTTCGAGGGCGGCACGATTACAGCGACGGCGATCAGCAGTGGTGGTCTTGGTCGTCTCGAAGCCGAGACCTCCACGTCGAACACGATCGGTATCGTCTGGCAGCCGGAATTCGCGGACTTCAGCGTTTCACTCGACTACTTCGACATCGAAGTCGAAGACCAGGTTGATCAGCTCGGCGCGCAGAGCATCGTCAGGGGTTGTTACTCGTCCGAGTTCTTTCCGAACGAACCCCTCTGTGACCTGTTCGATCGCAGCCAGATCGGCGGCGGTATCGACAACATCACGGATTCCTATATCAATGTGGCTACGCAGACGAGTGAAGGTTACGACCTGTCGTTCAAATGGAACCTCGAAGCCGGTCCTGGCGACCTCGAGTTCGACGGCCAGATCACGCGGCAGACCGAACGCAAGACCGCGCTGTTTGCCGACAACATCCGCGACAACGAAGGTCGCTTCGGGCACCCCGACACGGTTGGCCGGCTGTGGACGACCTACGATGTCGGCGACTGGTCGATCTTCTGGTCGGCCCGCTACGTCGGCAGCGTCAGCGAAGAGGAGGATGAGGATACCGAGACGACGTACCGCAGCGAACCGGTCAATCTCGTTCTCGACGCGGATGCCGTGTGGTACCACGACTTCTCGGTTACCTACTACATGAACGACTGGGACTTGAGGGCGATTCTGGGCGTGTCCAACGCCTTTGACGAGGAACCGCCCCAGATCTCGACCTTGGGCGGCATTCTGTCGTCGGCCGGCCGCTCGGCGTTCTACTCGCAGTACGATTGGCTCGGACAGCGCTGGTTCCTGAATGTGACCAAGTCCTGGGACTAACGGCCAGTCAGAAGCGTTAACGGAAGAGTGCCGGCAATTGCCGGCACTCTTTTTTTTCGGTATTAGAGTCCTTACGACGACAGATGCAGGAGTCCCATGCCTCGAGTGATCGCACAAGGCGACAACCTCAATGAACTGAATGCCAATTACGCGCAGGTTCCGCTTGAGCAGCCGGTCTTCCTGAACAGCGTACCCAAGTGCGGCACACACCTGATGCGCAATATCGTGCGCATGTTCGTCCCGGTCGCGCAGCAGTACCACGCCACGTTCATCCAGTACCCGGTGCTCAGGCAACATCTCGGCGCTTTTTCCCAGAGCAAGCCGTTTCTCAGCTGGGGACACCTCTTGTTCTCGGATGATTCTGCGATCGCGTTGCGCAACGTCAAGCACACGGTTCTGGTGCGCGACCCTTACGACTGGGTTCTTGCGCGCACGCGCTTCTTCCTGTCCGATACCTTTGAGGGCTCCATGGATCACCTCAAGAACGGCAACGCATCGATCGAGGAAGTGATGAACATGATGATTCTCGGCATTCATCAGAAAGCCCCGAACCTTCAGGAGATCTTCCTGCACAACGCGGTTGGCTGGCTTGGCACCAAGGCCCGCATCGTCCGTATGGAGGACATCCTTCGGCACCTTAAGGCACTCGACACCGGCGAGGCGGAGGACTATTTCGCCAACCTCTTGGCCGGATGCGGCATTGATGCGCTTCCGGTTGACTGGCGAGACCGGGTCAGGGTCGGCTCCGATCGCAAGCAGAGCGGTACGGCACGCGAGAACCTCGCCGGTCGCAGACTCGACGTGCCGGATGAACTTCCACAACCGCAGAAGAAGATGGTCGACATGATGGCACCAAACTTGCGGGAACTCCTGGGGTACGCGTGAGATGTCAGAATCGGGAAACAGCTGGGCCCTCGCGCTGCACGGCGGCGCCGGCGCGGTAGCCGGGCGGGACTACGCCGAGACCGAGGCACATCTCGCCGAACTCGCTTCACTTTGCCGTGAGCGGCTCGCGACCGGCGTCAAGGCGCTCGATGTCGTCGAGTTCGCCGTCGCCGAGCTCGAATCCTGCGGACTCTATGTCGCCGGTCGCGGCTCCGCACCAAACGCGGCGGGCCACGTCGAACTCGACGCCTCGATCATGGACGGCTCGACACGCGAGGCCGGGGCCGTCGCGGCATTGCAGGATTTCGCCAACCCGGTATGCGTTGCCCGCGGGGTCATGGAGAAGACACCGCACGTCATGCTTGCGGGTACCGGCGCCATCAAATTTGCGCGCGAACACGCGTTCGACGAAATCGAGGACCCGGCCAGCTATTACACACTCCCGGTCGGCGTCACGAACGACGACGTCGGCGATATCGCACACGGTACGGTCGGCGCCGTGGCAATGGACACGTCCGGCGGACTCGCCGCCGCCACGTCGACGGGCGGTACTTTCGGCAAGCTTCACGGTCGGATCGGCGACACGCCGTTGATCGGTCCGGGCACATGGGCCGATGAACAGATCGCCGTTTCATGCACCGGGATCGGTGAACACATCATCCGCGCCGGCGGCGCATCGTCGATTGCGTTTCGTTACAGGAGTGGCGTGCCCCTCGACGAAGCGGTGCAGGAAATGCTCGACGAGGTGAAGCGGCTGGGCGGTGACGCTGGCGTGATCGCGGTAACGCGGGACGGAAGCATCGCGATGCCGTATAACTCCGAGGGCATGAAACGTGCGTCGGTTTCCAGCATGTCGAACCTCAAGGTCCTGACGTTCGCAGAGAAATAGCACATTTCAATTGGGACAGTGACCGTGTTTCAAGTGGGACAGTGACCCTGTTTTCCGCGCCGCCCGCCTTTTCGAGGCCGAATGCTCTTTCCGGTGATTTCCTCAAGCATCTCGACGAAAACACTGCCTCCGGCCGGCCTTCCTGTGCGAGTCGCGCTCCGTATCGTCTGCTGGAGGCTGGGATCCACGGCGAGCTCCAGGTATTCAGCCCAATCGTCGACTATGCGTTCAGTGGCGTCGAAATCGAGCAAAGGGTCGTCAGCCAAGCCCAAATGCGCTCTCGCGCTTGACCACAACCATTCGTCGGGCCTGCCGCAGAGTCCTGCTCTCACCGGATTTTGTTCGACGTATCGCATCGCGGCCATCGTATGCGGCTCGTCCATCACAGTAGAGAAGAAACGCTCCTGCCAAAGATGACCCTGCCAGTCGTGCGCCTCATTGATCGTCCGCGCATATTTCGCATGCACGCGCCCGAAAAGCTTGCTCAGAGCATCTTCGGTCCGAGGAACCGCTATGAAGTGCACGTGATTCGGCATAAGACAATATGCCCAGATGCTGATTTCTACTTCGGCCAATCGCTCCCTTATCCCGCGAAGATAAACGGCATAGTCGGACTCTTCAAAGAAGGTCCTTTGCTTGCGCCCGCCTCGCTGCGTGATGTGATGTGCAAACCCGGGAACAACCAACCGCGGCATCCGTGGCAAAGACCTGACTCCTCGATTCAAGACTGAGTTGCAGGTTGCCGTACCTGCATCACGATCGTGAGTATCGAATTCCCGCAAGAAACGAAAATATGGTCACTGTCCCCACCGAAACGTGGTCACTGTCCCCTAAATAGGCAATGCGCTGGTGTGTTTGGTCTCCGACAGCACGATACTCGACGTCACCTCCTGAATGCCCGGGAGTTGCGAGAGCTTGTCGAAGAAGAACTGCTCGTAGGCCTTGATGTCCTCGGCGACGATCCGCAGCAGGAAGTCGACGTTGCCAAGAAGCACATAGCAATCCAGGACTTCGGGAAAACTCCTTACAGCTTCGGCAAATGCGGACAGGTTGCTGCGCCCGTGTGAGGTAAGTTTGACCTGTGCGAAGACCATTGTCGTCAGGCCGACCTTCTCGCGGTCGAGCACGACGGGACGGTCCTTGATGACACCCTCCTCGCGCAGCCGCTGAATACGACGCCAGCATGCGGACTGGGACAAGCCGATACGCTCTCCGACACCGGCGGCATTGAGGCCGGATTCCGTCTGCAGCAGGTCGAGGATCTTGCGGTCGATGTGGTCCAGCGAAACAGCTTGCATATCTTATGCCTGAATTTGACGAATTCCGCATGGATTATGCGCCTATCTGGACTTACATAAAAGGTTTTGCAAACTTAACCCCCGGTTTTGGCGATATATTAGTCAAAACAATGCGACGCTCGGAAGGGGACTGAAATGGGCGTTTTCGACCATGTCGAGTTCGACAATCACGAATCTGTGCATTACTTCCACGATGCGGATACGGGCCTGAAGGCCATCGTCGCCGTGCACTCGACGGCGCTCGGCCCCGGCGCCGGCGGCACGCGTCGCTGGGTGTACAACAACGACGAGGACGCGCTGACCGACGTCCTGCGGCTGTCTCGCGGCATGACCTACAAGAACGCCGTCGCGGGCCTTAAGTTCGGCGGCGGAAAAGCCGTCATCCTTGCCAGCGATGCCGCACCGAAGTCGCCGGAGCTGTTTCACGCGTTCGGCCGATTCGTCAATTCGCTCAGCGGCCGGTACGTCACGGCCGAGGACGTGGGCTGCTCGGTCGACGACATGCGCCACGTTCGCGGGGAAACCGAGTTCGTGTCGGGACTGCCGCAGAGCGGCAATGATGCAGGTGGCGACCCGTCGCCGTGGACCGCGCTCGGCTGCTTCCAGGGCATCGAGGCGGCCGCCGAGGCCCGCCTCGGTGTCGATTCCGTGAAAGGCCTGCGCGTCGCCGTTCAGGGCGTGGGCCATGTCGGGTTCCACCTGTGCAAGCTGCTGCACGACGCCGGCGCGGAACTATTCATCTCGGACGTGAACAAAGAGCACCTGAACATCACGCTGGACGCCGTACCGGCGACTGTCGTCCCGCCAACGGAATTGCTGTTCGCCGACGTCGACGTACTCGCCCCCTGCGCATTGGGCAATATCCTGACCTCGACGACGATCCCGAAGATCAATGCGAAGGTCATCGCGGGCGGCGCGAACAACCAGTTGTCGACGCCTGCGGACGGCATGCGACTGGCCAAGCGCGATATTCTCTATGCGCCCGACTACGTCATTAACGCCGGCGGCATCATCAACGTCGCGGCCGAATACTACGGCAACAGCTCGGAAGACGACGTACGTGCGGACGTGGGTCGCATCAAGGAGCGGCTGAAAAACATCTTCGAACAGGCAAAAGAGACTGGCCGGCCAACCAACGAACTGGCAGACGAACTCGCTCGCAGCCTGGTCGCCGCGGCCCGCTAGCGAAAACGAAAACGGAGCGCTCCCGTATGATCGAAAAATCGCGATTGAACATCCCCCAGCCGTTCGCACGGCCGGGGGACGAACCCGACTTCAGCTACCTCGACCTGTCACCGGCGGGCGCAGTCGACAAGCCCCCCATAGGGTCGCGTACGCGCGATCTCGAGTTCCTGGCGAATGGCCTGGTACGTGTTCTCGACGACGATCACGAGGCACAGGGACCCTGGAACCCGAATCTCGATCCCGAGAAGCTGCAGGTCGCGCTCCGCTGGATGCTCCTGAACCGTGCCTTCGACGACCGCATGTGGCAGATCCAGCGCCAGGGCCGAATCTCGTTTTACATGCAGGCCCGCGGCGAAGAGGCGATCTCGATCGCCCAGGGCATGGCCTTGCGCCCCGGCGATATGTGTTTCCCGTCGTATCGCAACCAGGGTCTCTACATGTACCGCGGCATGACGCTCGTCGACATGATGTGCCAGTGTCTTTCCAACACGCGCGACATGTGCCAGGGGCGCCAGCTGCCGATCATGTACCACAGCAAGGAAGGCAACGTCTTCTCGATCTCGGGCAATCTCGCAACACAGTATCCGCACGCCGTAGGCTGGGCCATGGCCTCCGCCATCAAAGGCGAAGACCACATCGCGACGTCGTGGCTCGGCGACGGCAGCACGGCTGAAGCCGATTTCTACCACGCGCTGACATTTGCGGCGGTGTACCAGGCTCCGGTCATTCTCAACGTCGTCAACAACCAGTGGGCGATCTCGACGTTCCAGGGCACGGCGGGCGGCCAGCGCCGCCCCTTCGCGGCTCGCGGACTCGGTCTGGGCATCCCGGGTATCCGGGTCGACGGTAACGACTTCCTGGCGATCTACTCGGCGACGCTGTGGGCGGCCGATCACGCGCGTCGAGGCCACGGTCCGACGCTGATCGAACACGTCACGTATCGTGGCGGTGCGCACTCGACCAGTGACGACCCGTCCAAGTACCGGCCCAAGGACGAGTGGGAGGCCTTCCCGCTCGGCGATCCCGTCGAACGCCTCAAAGAGCACCTGATCAGGCTCGGTGCCTGGAGCGAGAAGAAGCACGACAGGCTCTGGGAAGAGTGCGTGGAGGAAGTCACCGCCGCGTGGAAGGAAGCCCAGCAGTACGGCACGATGACCGAAGGCCCGTTCCTCGACCCGGTGACGATGTTCGAAGACGTCTATGCAGAGATGCCGAAAAACCTCGAGTCGCAGCGTCGTCGACTTCTCGAGATCCTGAGCGAGGAGTAGGGCATGGCCAAGATGAACATGATCGAAGCCATCCGCTCGGCACACGACGTGATGATGGAACGCGACTCGTCGGTGGTCGTTCTGGGCGAAGACGTCGGCTACTTTGGCGGCGTGTTTCGCTGCACGGACGGCCTGCAACGCAAGTACGGCGATCACCGCGTCATCGACGCACCGATCACCGAAGGCGGCATCATCGGCGCCGCGATCGGCATGGGCGTGAACGGTCTCCGGCCGGTCGCCGAAATCCAGTTCGCCGATTACATCTACCCGGGATTCGACCAGATCGTGTCGGAGCTCGCGCGTCTCAGGTACCGCTCCTGCGGCGAGTTCTGGTCGCCCGTGACGATCCGTACGCCTTGCGGTGGCGGTATCCGCGGCGGCCAGACGCATTCGCAATCGCCGGAAGGGATCTTCACTCACGTCAGCGGCATCAAGACGGTCATGCCGTCGAACCCCTATGATGCGAAGGGCCTGCTGATCGCGGCGATCGAATCCGACGACCCGGTCGTGTTCTTCGAGCCGAAACGAATCTACAACGGCCCGTTCGACGGCGACCCCGACAAGCCGGGCGTCTCCTGGGCTTCGCACCCGAAAGGCGAGGTGCCCGAAGGCTATTACACCGTGCCGCTCGGGACGGCCGAAGTCGCTCTCGAAGGCGAGGAGCTGACTATCGTCACCTACGGTACACTCGTGCACGTGGCCATTGCGGCTGCCGCAGAAACCGGCGTCGACGCCGAGGTGATCGACGTCCGCACGATGGCGCCGCTCGACGTCAAGACGCTGACGGATTCGGTCGAAAAGACCGGCCGCTGCCTGATCGCTCACGAAGCGACGCGCTTCGGCGGCTACGGCGCCGAACTCGCCGCGACGATCCAGAAGGAGTGCTTCTATCATCTCGAAGCGCCGATCCGTCGCGTAGCCGGATGGGACACGCCCTATCCGCACGCGTTCGAATGGCAGTACTTCCCCGGCCTGAAGCGTATGGCCGCCGGTATCCGACGCGTAATGGAGACGGAATGAGCGAGTACATTTTCAAGCTGCCCGACCTCGCGGAAGGCACCGTCGAGTCGGAAATCGGTGAATGGTTCGTCAAGGTTGGCGACCTGGTCGAGGAAGAGACCGTCGTCGGCACCATGATGACCGACAAAGCCGCGGTCGAGGTGTCGAGCCCGGTAACCGGTACCGTCGTCAAGCTTGCGGGCGAGCCGGGCGACATCGTGGCCGTCGGCGCTCCGCTCGTCGTCTTCGACTTGTCGGGTGATGCGCCGGCCGCAGAGGTGGCCGCCGAACCGGCACCGGCTGCAGCGCCGGTTGCCGTCGCCGCCGAGCCCGAAGCCGCCCCGGAACCCGCGGTTCTGCCGCAGGAGCGCGGACGCGTCATGACCTCGCCTGCCATTCGTCGCCGCGCGAAAGAGGCGGGCATCGATCTCACCCTCGTCCCGGGGACGGGCCCCGGCGGGCGCATCGTCCGCAAGGACTTCGATGCCTACCTCAAGGCACGCGCTACCGGCGCAGCCGTTGCGGCACCGCAAACACCGTCGACGGCCGTCAAGGAAACGAAGATCATCGGCGTGCGTCGCGTCATCGCGGAACGCATGCAGGCGGCAAAGCAGGAGATCCCCCACTTCTCGTATGTCGAGGAGCTCGACATCACGGAACTCGAGGCCCTGCGACAGCATCTCAACAGCAGGAAGGACCCGTCCGACCGCCTCACGATACTGCCGTTCCTCGCGCTCGCGCTGATCAGGACGCTACGCGATTTCCCGCAGTGCAACGTGACGCACGACAAGGACCGCAACCTTTTGCTGCAGCACGAGGCTGTGCATCTTGGCGTCGCGACTCAGACACCGGACGGCCTGAAAGTCCCGGTCGTCAGGCATGCCGAGATGATGTCGCTCTACGAACTGTCTGCCGAAATCAAGCGCTTGTCGGAGGCCGCACGCACGAACAAGGCGACCAAGCGCGAGCTGTCGGGATCGACGAT
>JANQGP010000049.1 GCA_028277265.1 Woeseiaceae bacterium
GAGCCAGATGATCGGCGGCTTTCGCAAGGATGCTCGTACGCGCGCCGAGTTCCTGCGCATCATCGACGGCAAGCGCTGACGCCAGGTCGTTCGTGAAGCGAGCCCTGCTAGCCTCGAGCGCGTTGCCGGCCGCACTCTTGCTGTACCTTCTGCTCTGGCCCGTACCGATCGATCCGGTGGCCTGGGACGCACCTGTCGACGAGGGCCTCGTCGATCCCTTTGCCCCGAACCGGCTCCTGCAGGCCGCGACCGGGATTCGACTCGGCGACTACGAGGGGCCGGAAGACGCAACCCTCGGTCACGACGGCAGCATTTACGTCACGACCAGCCAGGGTGAGATCATTCGGATTCGTCAGCGCCGCGCCGAGGCGTTCGCCGTCACGGGTGGGCGGCCACTGGGTATCGAAGTCGACCGTGACGGCTCGCTGGTCGTTGCCAATGCCTATCTCGGCATTCAGCGCATTGACCGGCAGGGCAACGTAAGGTCTCTGGTCTCCCACATCGGCGATATACCTGTCTACCCGAACAATCTCGCGATCGCCGACGACGGCCGCATCTTTTTCACGGAGGCGAGCAACAAGTTCGGCGCCGAGCGTTATCGAGGCACCTACAACGCGTCGCTGCTCGACATCATGGAGCATGGCGGACACGGCGGCGTGTTCGTGTTCGATCCTGCCGCCGGAGAGACCGAGCAGCTGCTCGACGATCTCAACTACGCCAACGGCCTTGCGATCAGCGAGGACGATTCCTTTATCGTGATTGCCGAAACCAGCAGATACAGGGTGCTCAAGTACTGGCTCGAGGGCGAGCGCGCGGGCACCAGCGAGGTGCTCCTCGACAATCTGCCGGGCTTCCCCGACAACCTGAAGACCGGCATCGGCGGCCGATTCTGGGTGGGCCTCGCAGCACCGCGAAATGCGCTGCTCGATAAACTCTCCGACCGGCCCTGGCTTCGCAAAGTCGTGCAGCGCCTGCCCGCGTTCTTGCGTCCCAAAGCGGAACCGTCGTCTCACGTCGTGGCCTTCGACGCCGAGGGCCGGATCCTGATGAACATGCAGGACCCCGAAGCGCGTTTCCCGACGCTCACCGGCGTCCTCGAAACGCGACGCTCGCTGTACCTGACGACGCTGTTCGGTCACCGGCTCCCGGTCATTGTGAAGAACGACCTCTGAGCCGGTTCGCGTAGGTCTCGAAGCTGATCGGCCGACCGAGAAAATCGGTGACGAACTCTTCCGCCGGCCGCGAACCGCCGCGCGCCAGCACCTTCTGCCGGTACGTCATGGCCGTCTCGACGTTGCGCAATCCCGATTCCTCGAAGCGCGTGAACATATCGGTCGCGATCGCCTTCGACCACTGGTAAGTGTAGTAGATTGCCGAGTAGCCGTTCAGGTGACCGAAGGATGCCCAGGAGTGCGCGCCGTCCAACGGCTCGAAACGTGTGTACGTTCGCGCCATGTCGGCCGTGTGCTCGTCGAAGTCGATTTCCGCCGGATCACGATCGTAGAGGCCGAGCGATGTCCCGGCATAGGCCAGCTGTCCTCGAGTCCCCATGCCGAGGCCGAAATCGCGAGCCGCGACCATGCTGTCAAACAGCTCGCGCGGAAGTACCTCGCCGTCCGCATTCTTCGCAAACACCGAGATCGTGTCGTAGTCCCAGATCCACTCCTCGAGCATCTGTGACGGCGCCTCGATGAAATCCCACTCCGGCGTGATGATGTTGCTCCAGCCATGGTGGCCGGCGAACATCCAGTGAATCAGATGGCCGAATTCGTGCAGGAACGTAACCACCTGACCGTGTTGCATCGGTTCGGTGCCACGCGGAAAGTTACAGATCAGCCCGGCGACCGGCAGCTGCTCATCCTCGATACCCCACGCGAACGGGAACATCGCCGCATGGCCGAATTTGCCCTCTCGCGGATGCATGTCGAGGTAGAAGCGACCGATAACCTCGTCTCCGTCGCGCAGCTCGAAGGCTTCGACGTCCTCATGCCATGTGTCCGTTTCCCACGGCACGATCTGAACCCGAAACAGGTCCTGCACCAGCGTCAGGATGCCGTCGCGCGACGCGTCGTAGTTGAAGTACTCGCGAACGAGCTTCGTATCGACATTGTACTGCTCACGCCTCACCTTGCTGCGGATGTACGAGTTCTGCCAGACCTCGAGCCGCTCGGCCTCCGGCATGTCCTCGCGCAGCCGCGCCAGCAGTACCTCGTACTCGGCGTCCTGGGTTTCGGCGGTGTAGCCTTTGAGATCCTTGAGGAAACTGTCGACGCGTTCGGGCGAGCCGGACATCTTGTCGGCGGTGACGAGTTCGGCGTAGTTCGCGAAACCGGCCAGCTGCGCGAGTTCGAAACGAGCCTCGATCAGATTGCGCAGCACCTCCTCGTTCTGCGGATAGGCCCGGTTTCTGAAAATCTGGAGCATCTCCTTTCGCACCTCGTCGCTCTCCGCGTACTCGAATAACGGGAAAACATCGGGGTACTGCGTCGAGATCAGGATCCTGCCGTCCTCGTTGGGCGGGCGGGCTGCAATGTAGTCGTCCGGCAGGCCCGCCAGATCGTCGACCGAGTCGAGTTCCAGGTAACGGACGTCGTCCCGGATATTGCGATCGAACTCCTGGCCGATCTCCGAGATCTTCTCGCTCAGCTCGCGAATCCTTTCGCGCGTCGTCTCATCCTTGTCGACGCCACCCAGGCGGAACTGCAACAGCGTCTTTTCGACCGAGTAACGCGTTTCCTCATCGGCGCCGCTCGCGTCGATCCGGCTGACCGCCTCGAAGATAGGGCGAGACAGGCCCATGTCGGTAAACAGCTTGTTGACCAGGAGCTCGCACTGCTCCGCCGCTGCCCGCACGTCGCCGGCAGGATGCACGCCGCCGAGACTCGAGGCGAGCATCACGAGGTTCGCGGCGCTGACCGTCAGGCTGTCCAGCGGACGGTAATAGTTGTCGATGGTCGGCGCGCCGGGCCAGGACTCGAGTGCCGCAAATCGCTCACGGAATTTCGCCTCGTCGGCCTCGCAGCGGACCGTGAGCTTTTCTGCCGAATCGAGATCGGCCAGCGCTACGGCATCGTATCTCACCGGCAATTCGGGCGCCGCGGGTTCGTCAGCACCGCCACAGGCCGCGAGTGCCAGCACCACGGCCAGCGCAACCGGAATCCTCATCGTCCTACCCCCCCTCGTTCTTCGTGTTACTCGATACCGAGCTGCGCAACTCCCTGCGAAAAGCTGATATCGACGGGAATTCCCGCTGTCGACAGGCGGTCCAGGTCCGCCTGCAGTTGACGTGTTATGACTCCCCTGGTGTTCGTCAGTTCCTTGGCGCCTTCGTAATCACCGTCGCCCTGCAGTGTCAGGATGAGGCGCGACAGCTTCTCGATTGCGGTCCCCATGCGCTCGAAATCGACGCTGTACCTGCCCGTGTCGGCATCGCGGGCGAACGCGCCTTCGTCGAGGAAGAAGTTGAACCGAACCATGTTCGCCTTGCCGTGCGCGCTCGCGGCGCCGAAACGCACGGAACGGAAGATTCCGGCCATGAACGTCACGTAGAAGTCCCGCAGGTCGGCATCGCCGAGTTCGCCCGCTTCGTGCAGCTCGGTGATCATGTACAGGCCGAGAATGTCCGCCTTCCCCTCTTCCATGCTCGAGGCGACGTCCTGCAACGCATTCTGAACCGTCGTGCGCCCGTCGATGGTGTTCCTGATGCCGAGGCCGTGCGCCACCTCGTGGAACATCGTATTGGAGAAGAACGCGTCGAACGTGACGTGACGGCGCTGCGACTCGTCAATGAGTACGTCAGCGATAGGGTCGAGGATCTTCTCGTACTTCGCCCGCATGGCATTTTTGAGTTGCAGGCGCCGTGAGCCCTTCTCGAGCTGCACCTCTTCGTCATTGGGCAGGTTGATCGCTATCGTCTTGGCGGCCGCATTGCTATGACCCGCGTAGTAGACGACGTCGTAGGCATTCAGGTCGGCATTGGTGCCAGGGGATTCCCACTTGTACTCGTCGGGCACGGGCAGTCCTTCCTGCAGCGCCGGCAGAAACTCGGCGAAGCGGCTGAGCCGCTCGCTCCACTCAAGGTCCTTGATCAGCACGTAGGACTCGTAAGCCGTGCGATAGCCGAAGAGGCGGTCCATGTACGTCTCGATCGGTCCGATGACGACGTCCACTTCGTTGTCCTTCACGTCCATCCAGTAGGCGTCACTGAGCTGGAAGTCGTCGCTGATCAGCGCCGCAGCCCGCAGCTTGAGATAGTTGCCGAAGTCCGTGCTCTTCGCCAGGCGTCCGGCCTCCCGCAGCAAGCGGGCGGCCTCCGCGAGCTCGTCCCTGTACTCGACGTGGTACGGCACCAGGGTCAACTTACCCTCGGCGTCTCGACGGACGAAGGTGTACAGGCCGACCTTGCCCGGCAGGAACGCATCTTCGAATTCCTTGCGCGTCATGTCCTCGGGATAGAACCGAGCCCCGAGCGGTTTCGGGCCGAAGCCCTCCATGAACGGCTCGTCGTTGGCCAGGGCATCCCAGGGCCCGTAGTTGAGTTCGGCAAAGCGGCGCGTGCGTTCGTCGTCGATCGAATCGAGCCACTCCCTGTAGTCGTCCCCGAAAGACTGGCGCCAAAAGAGATCGTCCATGATTTTCGACGCCTCGATGAGCAGCGCGATCATCTGCTTCTGATCGTCGTTGAGGTGGCTCAGATCGGCCGTCAGCGTGAAATCCGCGTAGATTTCCGGCCGTGGCTCGATCCGGTCTGCCGACGTAAGGGACACTTCGGGCTGCGGCTCTTCGGCGCAGGACATGAGCATCGACGCGCAGAGCACGACGACGATAAACCGGATGAGGCTTGCAGGATTCACATTGTCTCCCGGGAGCGAACGGAAACAGCAATTATCGCACAGGCTCAGAGGTCGACGAGCTCGATGTCCTGGTACGTGAGCGTGCGTCCGAGAAAGCGACCTCCGACCCGGGCGAAGCGCGTGGCACCGTCGGTCGCGAATAGTCGCAGCGTACCGGAGCCGTCGGCCCGGCGCCGCATGTCGTTGCCCTCGAGCGTCGTACGCACGACGGCCGCGGTCGTGCTGGCCGAGTCGACCAGCAGGACGCCGCTACCGGCAACGTCGGCAATCGTGTCGCGCAACAGCGGAAAATGTGTGCAACCGAGAATGATCGTATGAGGCTTGAAACCGTTCGATTCGTCGAGATATCGCCGCACGATCGCGGCTGCAATATCGCCGCTGCTCCAGCCCTCCTCCGCGAGCGCCACGAGCATCTCGCAGGCGGCTTCCCGGACCTCGGCCGCCGGGTCGAGCGCTTCGCCCGCCTGCCGGTATGCGCCGAGCCGCACCGTCGCCTCGGTCGCAAGCACGAGGTGCCGTCCGCCGGCGTGCGCGGCCACGGCGGCCGTCGCGCCAGGCTCGACCACGCCGATGACGGGCATGGGCGCCATTTGCTCTCGCAGCGCGTCGAGCGCGACGGCGGACGCCGTGTTACAGGCGACGACGAGAAGCTTGATGCCCTGTTCGAATAGCCCGGCGGCCGCCTGCGTCGCGTATCGTTCGATCGACGCCGGGCTCTTGGTGCCGTAGGGCAGCCGGGCCGTATCGCCGAGGTATACGAGGTGCTCGTTCGGCAGTGATTGCCGAATCGCATCGAGAACGGTCAGTCCGCCCACCCCGGAGTCAAAGACGCCGATCGGCAGTTCGTTGTGCGCGTTGACGGTCATGCGCGCATTGTGCCGAAGGAACGCCTTCTGTGGAATAATCCGGCCGTGCAGAAAATACTTTATGGCGTAATTGCCGCGGTCGTCGTGCTGATTGCCATCGGCTTCACGCTGCCCCGTACACACAGCATCGAGGTCAGCACGGAGATCGACGCGCATCCCGCCACGGTCTTCGCCCTCGTCAACGACTTCCGGCGCTTCACGCTGTGGGCGCCCTGGTCCGACACCGACCCCGGTGCGCGGTTCATCTACTCGGGCAACCGGCGCGGTGTCGGGTCGACGGTTACCTGGGACGGCGCAGCACTCGGCACGGGCGTCCAGACGATCGCCGAAAGCCGCCCGCACGAGTATGTCGGCATCATCATGAATCCGGGCGAGCCGGGCGAGGCGAAGTCCTGGTTCCGGCTGACGGGCGGCGCCGGTTCGACCACGATCTACTGGGGGTTCGAGGCCGACTACGGCTTGAACTTCGTCGGGCGGTATTTCGGCCCGATGCTCGGCGGCGTCGTCGCCCGGGACTACGAGGCCGGGCTGGCCAATCTCAGGGACCTGGCCGAAAGCCTGCCGTCAGCCGACTTCGGCAATACCGAAATCGAGCATCTGCGCCTCGAACCACAGCAGATCGCGCTTCTTCGGACCCGCTCCCGACCGGAGCCCGCGGCAATGTCCGAGGCGATGGGTGAAGCCTTTTTCGACATCCTGAGCTTCATCGATCGACACGGTCTCGAGGAGGCCGGCGCGCCGTTATCGATTACGCGTACGTTCTCGGGCTCCGAGCTGCTGTTCGATGCGGCGATTCCGGTTCGCGGTGTGACCGATGCGACGCCGCTCGACGGCCCGACAGTGAAGATCGGACAGACGTACGGCGGCGCTGCGATCCGCGTCACGCACGTAGGGTCCTATCGCAACCTGTCCGAGACGCACCGCAAGATCGCGGCGTATCTCGCGGCATTGGGTATCGAGCGAAACGGCGCGGCCTGGGAATCCTATGTCGGCGACCCGGGCCGGGTGCCGGAGCGAGAGCTGCTGACTTACGTCTTTTATCCGGTCCAGTCGGACTAGCAGCCTGTCAGTGTGACTTGACGAGGAACGGCGGTACGCGAATCTCGTCGCCATCGGACAACGGCGGTGCAACCTGGATATCGTCGGTGGTCCCGGCGGCGAGCGCACCGTAGAGCGTGACGACGTGCGCGGCGCAGGTGCTGGCCTCGTCGAGCGACATCTTGCGCACCGACGCGCAGATCGGGCTTTCGCCGTTGGCTGGTGTCACGCGATTCATGTCGTGTCGCAGGTCCGCAAAGCTCTGCTTCAGCGCTATGGGCAGTTCATCTTCGTGGACGTCGCTGAGATTCTCTTCCCAGGCTTTGATAAGTCGTTGTTTTACATGGCCGTGCCCGGCCAGGACGGTCAGGGCCGCGTGAAAGCGATCGACGTGATCTGCCATTGCCACTCCAGCGTTTCGTTATGTTCTTGTAGACGCTTTTCTTATTCAGAGTCGACTACGTCCTGTAGTCCGGAGGCTCCCTGCAGAGCCCGGCAAGTCCTTGTGTACCCTTGATGTATCAGAACCTTGCGCCTGTTTCTTATATCAGGTTTCGCAAAGAGCGCGCAAGGGTCATCGAACTGCGACTAGAATAGGCCCCGGAGGTACTTCGTTGCGGCAACATTTCCTTCTCATTGCCTGTTTCGGCGGCTTGTTCGCGCCGGCTGCCGACGGGATCGCGGACGACACGGCCGAAACCGATGTCGAAGGCGCCACGATCCGTCATATCGTCCTCGACAAGTCGAACATTTTCGACGTCACAAATCCCGACGAAGACAAGTGGCTCTACCGTATTGCGAACCGTTTCCATGTCGTGACACGTAATTCGACGATCACGAAACAGCTCCTGTTCGAGCCCGGCGAGCGCTACTCCAGGCGCCTTGCTGAGGAGTCGGAGCGCATTCTGCGGCAGCGCAAGTACATCTATGACGCCGAGATTCGAACCACAGAAGTCGAACCCGGCGTCGTCGACGTCCACGTCATCACGCGGGACATCTGGTCTCTCGCTCCCGAGATCTCGTTCTCACGCGGCGGCGGCGAGAACAAGTGGCGTGCCGGCTTCGAGGAGAGCAACCTGTTCGGCCGCGGCCAGTCGTTGCAGTTTACTTACGCGGAGGACAAATACCGGGATTCGAGCTCGATCTCCTTTGTCGACGAGCATCTTGGCCGGAGTCGCGTCGCGCTCTATTCCAGGATCGCCGACAACTCCGATGGTGAAGCGCAATTCCTGTCGATCGCTCGGCCGTTCTATGCACTCGACGCGCGCTGGACCGCGGGCGGTTCGGTGCATGCCGATACGCGCGAAACCACCCTCTACTCGGACGGCGACGAGGCCGCCGAATTCGGTCACGATCGTGATTTCGTGACCGTGTTCGGCGGCTGGTCCAAAGGGCTGCGGGGTCGATTCGCGCGACGCTGGACCTACGGCGTTACTTTTGACGACAACCGCTTCTCCGAGGTCGCCGAGCCGACCTTGCCCGCGGTGCTGCCGGCCGATCGCAAACTCGTGTACCCGTATCTCGGCTTCGAACTCGTCGAGGACGAATTCGTGACTTCGCAAAACAAGGACCAGATCAGTCGCACCGAAGACTTCCTGATGGGCCGGCGATTAACGGCGCTGCTCGGCTGGTCCGACGACTCTTTTGGCGCAGATCGCGATGCCCTGGTGTACGGGCTCTCGGCCAGCCAGGGATTCGGCACACTCGGGGAGCATGCCCTTCTCCTGGCCGTTCAGGCACAGGGACGACTGGAGTCCGGCGACACCCGCAATGCGCAGATCCGGCTGAGTGCGCGCTATTACCTCCGGCAGTCGGACAAACGCCTGTTTTTTGCGTCGATCTCGGCCTCGGCAGGCCATGCGCTGGACATCGACAACCGGGTGTTCGCTGGCGGCGACACGGGGTTGCGAGGCTATCCGGTCAACTACCGGAACGGCGAATCGAGTCTCGTCGCCTCGGTCGAGCAACGCTATTTCACCGACTGGTACCCGTGGCGGCTGTTTCACGTCGGCGGCGCCCTGTTCGTGGACGTCGGCAGGGTTTGGGGACCCAATCCCGCCGGGCCGGAACCGCGCGAGTGGCTGGCGAATGCGGGAATCGGCCTGCGCATCGCACCGACGCGTTTTTCCTCGCGGAAGATCTTTCATCTCGACATCGCAACGCCGCTCAACGGCGATGACAGCATCGATTCCGTGCAGATCTCGTTCCGTGCGAAGCGCGGCTTCTGATCAACTCAGGCTGATCTCGATCTTCCAGCTCAGCGCACCCAGTTCCCGGTCGGCGGCGTAGCGGGCGTCCGCCTGGCCAACCTGCCAATTCCTCGCCAGCGTCTCGTTCATGACGTACTCGCGATGTACGTCGAGCGCCTTCTCGACCTCGGCCGAACCCGACACGCCGAGCGTGATGCGATCGGAGACCTCGAGGCCCGCCTGCTTGCGCGCATCCTGGACCGACCGCACGATTTCCCGCGCGAGGCCTTCGGCGAGCAGTTCGTCATCGAGGCTCGTATCGAGGGCAGTCAGGTAGCCGGAATCCGCTTCGCAGGAGTAGCCTTCGGCGGAATGCGTCTCGATCAGTACGTCCTCTCCGTCGAGCGAGATCGACCGGCCCTCGACTTCGATGTCGAAAGCCTCCCCGCTCGCGGCCGCGGTGGCGATTGCGGTGCCGTCAGCGTCGAGAAGCGCCTGGCGGATCCCGGGCAGGAGCTTGCCGTACTGCTTGCCGAGTTTCGGCAGGTTGGGCTTGATGGTGTAGCTCACGAGCCCTGCGTCGCGCGCGATGAATTCGATCGCCTTGACGTTCAGTTCCTCGAGTATCTGGTCCTGGTGGCTTTCGAGCGCCCTGAGTGCCGCGTCGTTCGGCGCCCGCACGAGCAGGCGCGACAAAGGCTGACGCGTGCGCACGTTCGAGTGATTGCGTGCGGCGCGGCCAAGCCCGACGACCTTTTGCACGACGCCGATGTTGTGCAGCAATTCGTCGTTTTTCCAGGCTGGATCGGCTTCCGGCCAGTTGCCCATGTGTACGGAAGGCAACGCGTCAGGATCGACCGAGCGCACGAGATTCTGATAGACGTTTTCGGCCAGGAACGGCACGAACGGCGCCATGAGCTCGTGTACACCTTTGAGACACTCGTACAGCGTCAGGTACGCAGCCTGCTTGTCCTCGGGGTCGGTCGACTTCCAGAACCGGCGACGATTCCGGCGCACATACCAGTTGCTGAGCTGGTCGACAAACGACTCGATCGCCTCGCCCGCCACCTTGGCATCGTAGTGATCGAGCGCATTGGTGACCGCCGTTATCGTGTCGTGCAGCAACGCGAGCGCCCAGCGGTCGATCTCGGGACGTTGCGCGACAGGCACGTCATCGGACAGGTCTATCTCGTCGAGCCGGACGTACAGGACGAAAAAGCCGTACGTATTCCAGAACGTGTTGATGAACGAGCTTGCGACGTCCGCCACGATATCGACGGAGATACGTTTTTGCACTTCCGGCGAAAGCCGCGCCAGGAAATACCACCGCAGCGCATCGGCGCCGACCGTGTTGAATACGTCGTACGGGTCGATGATGTTGCCG
>JANQGP010000263.1 GCA_028277265.1 Woeseiaceae bacterium
CGTCAACGCGTCGTGGCATTGGGCCCGACCAGCACCATTGCCTATCAACTCGAGTTATTCCGGGCCAATGCCGTGGGCGATGAAGCGGCAGGCACCGAGGCAGCACGCCGGGCGGTCGTCGACGACATCGACAACAGGCGCTTTGCGTTCGGCGGTGCCGTTCAGTACCTGGTCCGCAAAGCCGTTCGGGACGATCGCGTCGGCGAGGAACTCGCGTGGCTCGACGAGCAGAGCCCGGGTATCTTCGACGTCGACAACGACGAGTTGCCGCTGAAACAGCGCGAGGTGCGCAGCGTCGCGTTCGACGCCTGGGTCAACGTATTGCCACGGGAAGAACTCGTCCGCCGACTCGACGTGCTCATCGAGTTCACGCGGTCATTCGGCATCGAGCCGACCGCCAAACCGGACACGCACGTCGCGATTCTCGTCCTGCGAAACGAAATAGCCGCGGCCATCGAGGTTGCGCTGAACGAGGTGTTCTCGGACCCGGTAGCCATGCATTTGAACTGGCGCGACACTTACACGCAGCCGCACTATGCCGCGGTCGCGGCTGATCCGCGCATCCAGCAAGCCATGCGCCGCTGGGAAGCGGAAGAAGCCGCATTGCGTGCCGATGTCGAAGCCTACTTCGCCGACCTTCAGGCGGCACGATAATCCCCGGGCAACACGGCTCTCGCGACCGCGTCGGCCAGCTTGCCGTCCTCCGGCTTGAGGCTGTACCCGATACGCATGCTCGGCTTTTCGATATCGATCAGGCGTGTGAGGTCGATTGGCGTGCCCACAATGACGAGATCGCAGTCGACCGCATTGACGGTCTCTTCGAGATCGCGAATCTGTTCGTCGCCGTAACCCATCGCAGGCAGCAGGTCGCCAATATCGGGGTAGTTGCGGAACGTCTCCGCTATCTCCCCGACCGCGTAGGGCCGCGGATCCACGAGTTCGGCGGCGCCGCTGGTCGTCGCCGCGAGCACGCCCGCGCCGAACGGCATTCCGCCATGTGTCGTCGTGGGACCGTCCTCGATAACGAGGACCCGCTGGTCGCGAATCGCATCCGGGTCGGGAATATCCAGCGGCGAATGGCGCCTCAGGACCACCGCATCCGGATTCACCGCGGTTGCGTTTCTCTCGACCACTGCGATCGAGGCCTCGTCCGCGTGGCCAACCTTGCCGATGATGATGACGTCGGCGCGCTCGAAGTTGGCCCGCCCCGGGAAGTAGCGCAGTTCATCGCCCGGCCGATGCGGATCGGCGATGCAGATCCAGAGATCCGGCCTGTAGAACGGCGTGTCGTTGTTGCCGCCGTCCCAGACGATGACGTCGGCCTCTTTCTCGGCCTCGGCGAGGATCTCGCCGTAGTCGGCGCCGGCGTACACCACGACACCGTTTGCGATGTGCGGTTCGTACTCCTCGCGTTCCTCGATCGTGCACTCGTGACGTTTCAAGTCGTCGTAGGTTTCGAAGCGCTGCACCTTCTGCCGGGCGAGATCGCCGTACGGCATCGGATGGCGAATCGCGACGGTCTTCTTGCCGAGATCACGCAGGATATCGGTGATCCGACGTGATACCTGGCTTTTTCCGCAACCCGTGCGAACGGCGGTGATCGCGATGACCGGCTTGTTCGAGACGAGCATCGAGGCATCGACATCGAAGGTCGAGAAAGCAACGCCCTTCGCCTCGACGAGCTGCCGCCGTTCCTCGACGTAGTCCAGGCTGACGTCCGAATACGCGAAGACCACTTCGTCGACCGTGTTGTCGTCCAGCAGCTCGCCCATTTCGTCCTCATCGAAAATGGGGATGCCGTCCGGATACAGCGGCCCCGCGAGTTCGGCCGGGTAGCGGCGACCATCGATATGCGGAATCTGGGTTGCCGTAAATGCGACGATCTCGGTATCCGGATCGTCGCGATACATGGCATTGAAAACGTGAAAATCGCGCCCGGCGGCGCCCATTATGACGACTTTTCGACTCATGACGGGCCTCCAGTAGAATCCGTTTCGGATGTTACTAGTTGCCACCACCCCCGCAGATAAGGTCTTGTACCTAGACGTGTTTCTACGTGAAATCCAGCATTGGCAGGGGGGGCAGGAGGCGTAACGTCAGATCTACGGACGTCTGTTTGGAGATCGACATGAGTGCCGCCAATCTCCAGGAAAACTCCTTTCCTGTTCAAGAACCCGAAGCTCTTCATCTCGGCGTGAAGATTCTCCACGACCCGGTTCGCAACAAGGGAACCGCGTTTACCGAAGACGAGCGCAAAGCGCTGATGCTGGAAGGCCTGTTACCACCGCGCGTGCATTCCATGGCGGAGCAGGAGCTGCGCGTCCTGGGCAATGTCCGGGCGAAGCCCACACTCCTCGAGCGGTATCTCTACCTGATTTCGTTACAGGACCGTAACGAGAACCTCTTCTATCGGGTGATCATGAATCACGTCGAAGAGATGATGCCGATCATTTACACGCCAACGGTCGGCAAGGCCTGCCAGGAGTTTCAGCACATCTATCGCAAGCCGCGCGGCCTGTACATCTCGCTGCACCAGAAAGGACGCGTCAAGGAACTGCTGAAGAACTGGCCGCACAAGGAAGCTCGCATCATCGTCGTGACCGACGGCGAACGCATTCTCGGGCTGGGCGATCTCGGCGCCGACGGCATGGGCATCCCGATCGGCAAGCTGTCGCTTTACACGGCGTGCGCCGGCATCCCGCCGACTCAATGCCTGCCCGTCATGCTCGACGTCGGCACAAACAACGAGAAGCTCCTCAATGACCCGCTGTACAACGGCATCGAGCGCCATCGCGCACGCGGCGCCGAGTACGACGAGTTGTTCGCCGAGTTCATCGAGGCTGCGAAAGAGGTCTTTCCGGGCATCCTGATCCAGATCGAGGAC
This sequence comes from Woeseiaceae bacterium, assembly GCA_028277265.1. Taxonomy (GTDB): domain Bacteria; phylum Pseudomonadota; class Gammaproteobacteria; order Steroidobacterales; family Woeseiaceae; genus UBA1847. The sequence goes on from JANQGP010000263.1 coordinate 2,885, forward strand.
TTCGGCAACACGAATGCGTTCCGGCTCCTCAAGGAATACCGCGACAACACCTGCCTGTTCGACGACGATATTCAGGGCACGGGTGCCGTTGCCGTCGCCGGGTTGATCGCCTCGATGCGGATCACGGGCGGCAAGCTGAAGGACCAGAAGATTCTGTTCCTCGGTGCGGGTGAAGCGGGTATCGGCATCGCGGACGTCTTCGTTGCCGCGCTCAAGGAAGAAGGCATCCCCGAAGACGAAGCGCGCAAGCACTGCTGGTTCGTCGACAGCCGCGGGCTCGTTTGCGAATGGCGCGATCACATTGCCGACCACAAGAAGCCTTACGCGCACGAGCACGAGTACATCGACAACCTGCTCGATGCGGTGAAGACGCTCAAACCGACTGCGCTGCTCGGCCTCTCCGGCCAGCCCCAGACGTTTACGAAAGAAGTCGTCGAGGCGATGGCCGAAAACAACGAGCGGCCGATCATTTTCGCGTTGTCCAACCCGACCAGCATGGCGGAGTGCACGGCGGAACAGGCGTACGCCTGGAGCGACGGCCGCGCCGTATTTGCGAGCGGCAGCCCGTTCGATCCGGTCAATCTCGACGGCCGGACCCTCGTACCCGGCCAGGGCAACAACGCCTATATCTTCCCGGGCGTCGGCCTCGGCGTCATTGTCAGCCAGTCGCATGTCGTTACCGACGAGATGTTCCTCGCGGCGGCTCACGCGCTTGCCAATCTCGTTACCGATCATGACATCGACATCGGCCGCGTCTATCCGAAGCTCTCCCGTATCCGGGAGGTTTCGGCCTACATTGCGAGGGACGTCGCGGAAATGGCCTATGAGCGCGGTTTCACGCAGAAAGAACCGCCCGAGGACATCCTCAGGGAAGTCGCCGGCTACATGTATCGGCCCGTGTACCCGCACTACGTGTAGACTGGCCGTGTGGATCGAGATTCCGTTGCGGACGCACTGAACCGCTCGTGTCACTGCATCAACGTCGACCGTGACGCCTTGCAGGTCTCGCTGGAGCAGCGCTTCGGCGAGGCCGGCGTGTTGGCGCGCCTGCAGCGAAGCCACCCGCACCTGTTCGCCGACACCCCGGTCTTCGTCTCGCCCGACCAGATCTCGGCGATGCGCGCGATCATCGACGCGATAGAACGGGTCGTTACAAATCGCGAGTACCGTGAGCAGGTACTGGCATGGGCGCCCGGGATCGCCGGGCACGATCAAGGCACGAACGGCGTTTTCTTCGGCTACGATTTCCATCTGACCAGGGATGGCCCGCGCCTGATCGAGATCAACACCAACGCGGGCGGCGCGATGTTGCTCCTGCACGTCGCCGGCGCACAGCAAGCCTGCTGCGATGCGGTCGAGAACGTCGTCGTCGGACCCACCGACCTCGCCGGTGTCGAACGGTCCTTCGTCGAGATGTTCCGGCGGGAGTTCGATTCCGTGGCACCCGGCCGGACTCTGAACCGTATTGCCATCGTGGACGAGAACCCGGACGACCAGTTCCTCGGACCCGAGTTCACGCTCTTCGAGCAGCTTTTCGCCCGGCACGAGATCGATGCCGTTGTCGCGGCGCCCGAGCGCCTTGCCATGGCGGACGATGTCCTGCGAATCGACGGCAGGCGCGTGGATCTCGTCTACAGCCGCCTGACCGACTTCTACCTGCAATCGGACGCTTGCCGGGCGTTGAGCGCGGCCTATCGACGCAATGCCGCGGCCGTTACGCCGGGCCCGTTCAGCCATGCACTCTACGCGAACAAGCGGAATCTGACGCTGCTGTCCGACCGCGACCGGTTGACGGGCCTCGGCGTCGATGAGGACACCGTTGCAACACTGGAGAGCGGTATCCCGACGACCCGGCGCGTTACCCGCGAATCGGCCGACAGGCTCTGGGCGCAACGCAAGGAGCTCTTTTTCAAGCCCTGTCGGGGATTCGGAAGCCGCGGTGCCTACAAAGGCGCAAAGCTCACGCGCAAGACCTGGGACAAGCTTCTCGACGGGGACTACGTGGCGCAGAAGCTCGTACCGCCGAGCGAACGCCTGGTCGTGGCGAACGGCGACGAGCGATCACTGAAGACGGATGTGCGCTGTTACACCTACGGCGGTGAGATTCAACTGCTCGGCGCTCGCCTCTATCGCGGCCAGACGACGAACCTGCGAACCGAGGGCGGCGGCCTGGCCGCCGTGTTCACGACGCCCTCGTTCTGATCTAGCAGCCTGTTGAAAGAGTCACGAATCGCCGAGCACCGCGTCGACGGCAGCCATCACCTCGGGCGTGAACTTGTCGACGAAATCCAGGGCCTTCATATTCTCATGGAACTGTGCGACACGGCTTGCGCCGGTCAGCACGGTGCTTACGTGCGGGTTCTGCAGGCACCATGCGATCGAGAATTGCGCCAGCGTCGCACCCATGTCCTCCGCGATCGGTGCGAGTGCCCGAACCTTGTCGAGGCGAGACTCGTCGGTCAGCAACTCCTTGAGCCATTCGTACCCGGGCAAGGCGCCTCGGCTGTCCGACGGTACGCCGTCGTTGTACTTTCCTGTCAGCAACCCCGAAGACAATGGACTCCAGGTCGTCGAGCCAAGGCGATGGTCCTTGTAAACGACGTCATAGTCGGCACCGAAACGATGCCGCTCCAGCAGGTTATAGACGGGCTGCTCGACGACGGGTTTGTGGAGATGGTGGCGCTCGGCGATCTCGATGGCCTCGACGATTTGAGCGGCCTCCCATTCCGAGGTTCCCCAGTACAGGGCCTTGCCCCACTCGATGATGTTGTGCATCGCCCTGACCGTTTCCTCGATCGGCGTCGTCGGGTCGGGACGGTGGCAATAGACGATGTCGACGTAGTCCATGTCGAGGCGCTTCAGCGACCCGTTGATGCCCTCGATCAGGTATTTGCGATTAAGCGTGTTCTTCTCGTTCACGTTGTCGTGCAGACCCCAGAAGAACTTGGTGGTCACGAGATAGCTTCCGCGCCGCCAGCCGAGCTTCTTCAGCGCCTCGCCCATCACGGCTTCCGACTGGCCCGCCGCGTAATTCTCGGCGTTATCGAAGAAGTTCACGCCGGTGTCGTACGCCGCGGTCATGAGCTCCATCGCGTCGCGGACGCCCGACTGTGTGTGGAAGGTGACCCAGGATCCGATCGACAGCGCGCTGACCCGGATACCTGTCTTGCCCAGGTGCCGATAAATCATCGGCGCAGTCTAGCAGCCCGTCGACAAAGTCGTTAGTGGCTCAGAGCGAATCGCGAACGATCCGGCCGCTCGGCGACAGAACATAGTGCTCGAGATCGAAGCCGATGAAGAAGCTGCCCGTCTCGTCGGGGTTTTCGGAGATCTTGATCTCCTCCGGTCGTACGCGGCGCTTCACGTGTTTGCTGAGCAGCGTCGCGATGCTGGGCTTTTCGGCGGCATACACAATATCCATGACGAACTCCTGTCTTACATTCCGTTGTAGCTCAGGGTCAGAGTAGGTCCGGTACGCTTAACGCGAGGTGAAATTTCCGTGAATCGACGCTGAACGCGGCCGTTTCGGCCAATACCGGATAGTACCTACGCAAGTGGCTGATCTCTCGGTTGAGGTCGCCGATTGATCGGCCTAGTATGGACGAGCAGTCGAGAGGAGAAAGCCAATGCGACAACAACTCATAGAAGCGCTCCTGTACCCACGGAAGATGCTCGAAGAATTGATCGAGGAAGGCAATGCCACGGTCGAAGACGGCTTCGAGTATGAAGGCGAGACGTTCCGGCTCCAGGATTTCCAGCAACTGGATCAGGCTTCCGAAGACGATCTGAGCGCTTCGTTACGTGAGGGCATCAAACTCGTCGAGTCCCTGCACAGACACCTGCGACACGACGAAACAACGAGTACCAGCGAGTACTGCAACTGGATTCGAAATGCGGAGCACCTCGTGGAAGAGGCGGAACACCACCTGCCGCATGTCGATCCTCCCGGCGTCGTGCATCCCGACTAGCACGACCAGAACACCAGGCCGATCTGCACCTTTGCGATCGGCCTGATCGCTTCAGGGCACGATTATGGCTGCGCGTATCCCGCTGCTCGCAAATCCCCGGGTCCTGTTACTGCTTGCGGGCCTCTGGCTGACGCAGGCACTCGCCAGTCCGGCTCCCCTGTTTTCCGGCGAAACAATCGTCGACGTCACGCTGGAGGCCCCGCTGACCACGCTGATGGCGGAGCGTCCGGACGAGGAATACCTACCTGCAAGGCTGATCTACGACACGTCCGACGATGCGACGATCGAACTCGATCTCAAGATTCGGACGCGTGGCCAGTATCGCCGCGATCCCGATCACTGTGACTTCGCTCCGATCAGGCTGAACTTCAGGAAGGGCCAGGTTCCGGGAACGCTGTTTGCCGGCCAGGACAAGCTGAAACTCGTCACGCACTGTCGTTCGAAGTCGGCGCATTTCCCACAGCATGTCCTGCGCGAATACATCGCCTACCGGTTCTTCGCCGAGCTGACGCCGATCAGCTTCAGTGTCAGGCTGCTCAGTATCACCTATGTCGATACGGAGTCGGGCGAGACGATCACGAGGCCCGGATTCGTGATCGAAAGCGCGGGCGACGTCGCCCGGCGCAACAACCTGCAGGTGGTGGACATCCGGCGCATCGGCTACGACCAGCTCGATCCGAAGCGCCAGAATCTCGTGCACATGTTCGAGTACATGATCGGCAACACCGAGTACTCGTTCGTCAACCCGAAGCCCGAGAAGCCCTGCTGTCACAACGTGGACCTGTTGTCGGAAACCGGCGGACCGCCCTATCTCCCGCTGCCGTTCGACTTCGACTTTGCCGGCCTCGTGAACGCGCCCTACGCGCAACCCAACCCGCGTTTTCCGATCGACGACGTGCGCAAACGCTTCTACAAGGGACTCTGCGAGAACAACGCGCTGCTGCCGGAAACCGCCCGGCGGTTTCTCGACAAACACGGTGATTTCGTTACGATCCTCGACCGGCTGGAACCGTTGTCGCGGCGCTCGCGCCAGTCGATCAGGAAATACCTCGACACCTTCGTGGACCGCATATCGGACGAACGATCCCGCGAGCGTTACTTTGCGGACAAGTGCCTCGAGCCTGGCGAGCTCTACAGGACGACCGGCTGACCGCCGTTTCTTCGCCAAAGCCGCGAAACCGTCAGATCCAATAGACTATTGCGTGATTACTCACGTATTTGTTACGCTCTGCTCATGGATATTCAACGATCGAAAGAACAGGCCTTCGGGCTGGCCTTCGCGGGCGCCTGGTCGCGCATCGAGAAACGACTCGACCACAGTCTGGGCGCGGTCCGCGGCATCAGCCTTGCGGAATTCCGCATCTTGCGCGCGCTCGGCGATGCACCCAACGCCCAGGCGAGTCGCGTCGAACTGGCGGACCGGGTCGGACTGACCCCGTCCGGGGTCACGCGTGCCCTGCGACCGATGGAGAAGCTCGGCATCGTCTCGACCCTGCGCAGCAAACGCGACGCCCGCCTCGCAATCGCCGCGCTGACGCCGGCCGGGCGCGAGCTGCTCAACGACGCATCGGGAGTGGTTGACGATGCAATGGCGCTCGCGCTGCGACGCGCGCCCGCCGCGGCGGGGCGCGTCGACGAGTTGATCGAACTGCTGGACGACCTGGGCCGTTAGTCGTCGATCTTGTTCTGGTAGACGCCGAAGTAGACGAAGCGTTCGCGGGTGCGCTCACCGCGCCGGACCGGCCTGGGCACGACATTGCTGACCGGCTCGATGCTGCGCAGGTACGCAATGATTGCCGCGATGTCGTCGTCATTGATACGCGCGTAGCCCTGCCACGGCATGGTCACGAGACGCCGGCTGCCATGGCGGCTGGTGCCGGCACGGATCGCATTGGCAATCTCGATATCCGTCCACAGGCCGATGCCGGTTTCTTCGTCGGGCGTGATATTCGGTGGAAACACGACGCCGGGATGCTTGTCCGTCAACGGGCTAGAATAGGCGATACCGGTCGTCGAACCGGCCATTGCCTTGTTCATGTCGGGAACGCCATCGAGCGCACCGTTGGTGTGGCAGGAGCCGCAGCCGAGCAGCTGCACGAGGTAGCCGCCATGATCGATCGCATCGCGGTCGCCCGGGTAGAACCGGCCGGGCTGGGGCTCGGGTGCATCGACGACCTTTGCGGAATCGACCTCTTCAAAATTCGCCAGGGGACTTTCGACCGGCGTATCGTTCGCACAGGCGGCCAAAAAGAACACGCCGAGCATTAAAAGACCTGTTCGCATCGTAATTTCCTCCATCTCCCGTCCGACAAGCCTAGCGACGTCGCCAGCCGAAAAAAACACGCAAGGTCCGCAACATACGCGGTTATTGGTAGGTAATCGCCACTACACGACCTGCGAATACTGCAATACCCCGACCCGGCGAATTGTTGGACTATCACATCGCGCCGCTTGCGCGCGTCTCGGCTATGGAGGCCATCATGGAATCCCGATCCGCTATACCGAATCGCTGGCTCGTCGTCTCCGGCGCGATTCTCATC
>JANQGP010000293.1 GCA_028277265.1 Woeseiaceae bacterium
ATCACGTGCATGATCCAGAGCGGCGTGTTGCCGAATACGGTGTCGCCCCAGGTGATCTCCTCACGCAGCAGGCGGTAGGCGTGCCATGCAATGACGCCGCAGACGATTGCTGCAAATACGTCCACGACGATCTTCGCGAGCGTAACCACGCGGCCGGACAGGACATGCGTGATCAGGTCGATTCGGATGTGCCGGTTGTCGCGCGCGGCTGCAATCGAACCGACCATCGCAAGCCACAGCACGATGATCTTGACGAGTTCGTCAGCCCACGACAGTGCGAACGCGCTGCCCAGCAACTCCCGGTTGACTATCTGGAAAACGGAAACGCCGATCATGGTGCCGAGCAGAAGCACCAATGCCGTGTTCTCGGCGAGCCTCCCTGCCCGCTCCAGGCTATCCAGGAGCTTTCTCAATGCTCTCTGCGGTACTCTTCGATGTATGTCAGCATCTCGTCAAAGAGTTCTCTCGTGAAGAGCCCCTGATCGCCGAGTTCCGCGTTCGACGCCATGAGGATTTGCCGGACCTCGTTGTACTCCTCGATGTCGAACGGAACGCTTTCGATACCGGTATTGAGTAAAGCGTCGCGCGCACCGCGATTGTCGACAAGATTCTGCTTGTCGAAATTCTGATAGGTGCGTTCCATGACCTCGCGAACGATCGCCTGGTCCTCGTCGCTCAGCTTGTTGAACGCGCGTTTGTCGACGGCCATGAAGCCCAGCGTGTAGACGAGTGGCAGCTCCGTGACGTATTTGACCTTCGTATGCCATTGCAGGACCAGCGCGCCGATCGGCGACATCGCGACGATATCGATGAGACCCGTCTGTAACCCGGTGAGTACGTCCGTCAGCGGCAGCGTGACCGGCGACAACTGCAACGCCTCCATTGAACGGCGACTGATATCGTCGCCCTCCGGGATCCAGACCTTCTTACCCTTGAGATCGCTCAGATTGTCGATCGGCGAGTTCGACATCAGGATCGCGAAGCCGCCCGCCGCAAATCCGAAATTCACGAATCCGGCTTCCTCGAGACCCTGCATCAGTTTCTCATCGAGGCGATCGCGCGCGAATGCCGCTTCCTCCTCGGAGTCGAAAACCATCGGCAGACCGTACAGGTTGAGGTCCGAGTACTGACTCGCCAGCGCGGACGGCGTAAACGCTCCGCCCTGAAGCGATCCGAGGCGGATTCGGCTCAGGACTTTCTTGTCGTTACCCATGACACCGCCGCCGTAGTACTTGATCTGCACGCGCCCGTCGGTACGTTCCTTGATCTCCGCGGCGCTCGCGCGCATGTCTTTCATCCACTGGGAATTCTCCGGCGTCACCGTGGCGATCTTGAGCGTCGCCGCATGCACCGGCGCGCCAAGCGCAAGCACCAGGATGGTCAGCAAGAGTTTCTTCATGTCAGGTCCTGTCAGAAGTAGTCGTCAGCTTCGGCGAGCAACACCGCCGCCTGTTCCTTGGCCAGCACATTGCTCAATGTGAAGCCGTCGTGGTACGGATCGGCAGCGATGACTTCGTTGAGCAGCCGGTCGTGCAGTTCACGTTCGTACAGCAACTTGGCGTATCCCTTAGCGTACTCGACCTTGGCACTGAGGTCGTGACCGCCGGTCGCCTCGATCGCTTTTTCGAAGTACTCGCGAGCCCGCTCCGGCTCGCCGCCCAACGCAGGTGGCCTGAGCGTCAGCAATATTCCCATGTAGGTGTAGACGGCGCTGTTAACTTCGTCGCCGCTTATGTCCAGATAGTGGTTGAACAAGGCCTCGATCTGCGGCAATTCGGCCAGCGAGTTCCAATCCGAGCTGTGCGCCCGCAAGAACGCAAGCGACGCGAAGCCGTACGTATAGAGCAGTTCCGCATGTTTCGGGCGAATACCCTCGAGCGTCGCGATAAACTCGTCGTAACTCGCGTCCGGCCATCCGCAGGCAGGCGCGTACGATTCGCACATGGCCGTCAGTGCGTATCGCCGCGCGCGGGCCGTCAGGCGCGACGCGCGCACTTCATCGTCTGCGAACACGGCGCCGTATGAAGCGTACAGGTTGGCGCCGGCGGCCAGGACATCGGGGTTATCCGGGTCGTCACGGATGACGCCGTCGATCATCACCATGAACGTCGGCATCGCCGCTTTCGCGATTTCGGGATCGTCCTGGTTCAGCACTGACCCGGTAATCGTCTCGCCGAGGCCGGTAGCCGCCGAAGACACGACGATCGCGCAGCCACTGAGCAGGCTGGCGAGAGTGCCGATGAGAAGTGCTTGCTTCATTTGTTCACGGACCCGACTGAAAAGATTTGGTTCAGCTTTTCGAAATGGCCCGCATTATAACGAAAACCGCCCCGGCCACTGCTGTGACCGGGGCGACGAAAAGCTGATGGAAATCAGATTTTTTCCTTGATTCTCGCAGCCTTGCCGGTGCGACCGCGAAGGTAGTACAGCTTCGCGCGACGTACGTCACCGCGACGCTTGACCTTGACCGAGTCGACCACCGGGCTGAAGGTCTGGAATACACGCTCCACGCCTTCGCCATGCGAAATCTTGCGTACCGTGAACGAGGAATTCAGACCGCGATTGCGCTTGGCGATGACGACACCTTCGAACGCCTGCAGGCGCTCGCGGTTACCCTCTTTGACCTTGACCTGGACGATGACGGTATCACCCGGAGCAAACTCGGGGATGTCCTTTTCCATCTGTTCCTGTTCGATCGCTTCGATAATTTTGCTCATTGTCTTTGCTCTTCAAGATATTCGTCGAGCAGCACCTGCTGCTCGTCATCCAATTCCAGTTTCTCAATCAGGTCCGGGCGCCGCTCGAAAGTGCGGCCCAGGGCCTGCTTCATTCTCCACCGCGCAATACCCGCGTGGTCACCGGACAACAACACATCCGGTACGTTGCGACCCTCGACGACCTCGGGTCGCGTGTAGTGCGGACAATCCAGAAGCCCCTGCATGAAGGAGTCCTGGGCCGCCGAGTCATCGTCACCGAGCACGCCGGGCAACAATCTCACTACCGCATCGATTACCGCCATCGCGGCAACCTCGCCGCCCGACAGCACGAAATCGCCCAACGACAATTCCTCGTCGACGTGGCGCTCGATGAAACGCTCGTCGACGCCCTCGTAGCGGCCTGCCACCAGGATCACCCCCGGCAGGCCGGCAAAGCGTCTCGCTGTGGCCTGATCGAATACCTCGCCTTGCGGCGACAGGCATACGACCGGGCTGCCCTCGGGGGCACGCCGCCTTGAAGCTGCCGTTGCCCCGGCCAGTGGCTCGTACTTCATCACCATGCCGGGACCGCCGCCGTACGGCCGGTCATCCACGGTGCGGTGCACGTCGCTCGTATGCTCACGCGGGTTTTCATACCCCATCGTGACCAGGCCGTTGCGCCGTGCGCGTCCGACAACGCCGAAGTCGGCAATTGCCGCAACCCTGTCCGGAAACAGGGTGACGACGTCAAAGTGCATCAGTCCCATTCCCAGTCGACCTCGATCTCGCCTTTGTCGAGATCCACGCCGAGTACCACTTTGTCAACGACGAAAGGAATCAGCCGTTCCTTCTCGCCTTTCACGACCATCACGTCGTTCGCCCCGGTCTCGAGCAGGTAGTCCACCTTGCCGAGCTCGACGCCGTCACGACGCACGACACGGAGGCCTTCGAGATCCGACCAGTAGAACTGGCCCTTGCCGGTCTCCGGCAGCGCGACTCTCGGCACGCCTATTTCGGTACCGACGAGGCCCGCTGCCTGGTCGCGGTCGACGTATCCGTCGAGGCGCGCGATGATCGATTTTCCATGTCGCTGGCCCTCAGCGACTGCCGCTTCCTGCCATCCGCCGTTATCGGCGAGCAGCCAGCGGTCGTAATCCAGTACCGCTTCACGCGGCTCGGTGTACGAGTACACCTTGACCCAACCCCGCACACCGTAAAGGCCCGAAATACGGCCCAGGACGACGGGTTGCGTCGTCATGATACTGCTAGTCTGCCGCGGCCGCCTTGCGGTGCTTCTTCAGGAGAGACGCAACGCGGTCCGACGGCTTCGCGCCCTGGCCGATCCAGTAGTCGACGCGCTCGAGGTCGATCCGCAGATTCTCCTCGTGGTCGCGACCGACCGGGTTGAAGTAGCCAAGACGCTCGATGTACCGGCCGTCCCGACGATTACGCGAGTCGGTGACGACCAGGTGATAAAAAGGACGCTTTTTCGCGCCAGCGCGCGAAAGTCGAATACTAACCATTACACTTCCGTATCTTTGTAAAGAAAGGCAGACACGCCTTTGCTCGGCCCGACCCGAGTAGACGGCGCATTGTACGGGTTTTGCGCCAAAAGTGAAGTCTTTTGTTACCGAAAATACCCTTCTATTTCAAAGGCTTGCGCTGGGCGCAGGGTAGGCGCTCACGAAAGTGAGCCGATTCTGGCCCTATTTGCGCCGATTTGCGCCGAAATCAACGGAATCCGGGCGGCATTCCGCCCGGCGGCATGCCGCCTCCCATGCCGCGCATCATCCGCTTCATGCCACCTTTCGACATCTTCTTCATCATCTTCTCCATTTGCAGATGCTGCTTCAGGAGGCGGTTGACGTCCTGGATCTGCTGACCCGCGCCGGCCGCGATGCGCTTCTTGCGCGAGCCGTTGATCGTCTTCGGGAAGCGCCGTTCGCCCGGCGTCATCGAGTTGATGATCGCGATCTGGCGTCGAATCTTCTGCTCGTTGGCCTGGTCCTTGAGCGCGGCGGGATTGACGTTGCCCGGGAGCGGCAGCTTTTCGAGCATCGAGGCAATGCCGCCCATGTTCATCATCTGCTCGAGCTGGTCTCGAAGATCGGACAGGTCGAAGCCCTTGCCCTTTTTCAGCTTGCGCGCGAGCTTTTCGGTTTTGTCCTTGCTGACCTTTTGCTCGATCTCTTCGACGAGGGTCAGGACATCGCCCATGCCGAGAATACGGGATGCCATGCGGTCCGGGTGGAACGACTCGAGCGCGTCCGTTTTTTCCCCGACGCCGACAAAGCGAATCGGCTTGCCGGTGACCTCGCGCACGGAGAGGGCGACACCGCCCTTGGCATCGCCGTCGGCCTTGGTGAGAACGACGCCGGTAAGCGGCAGAGCCTCGTCGAACGCACGCGCCGAATTGACGGCATCCTGCCCCGCCATGCTGTCGACGATGAACAGCGTTTCGTGCGGCGCCGCTTTGGCGTGCACCGCCTGGACTTCCGCCATCATCTCGCCGTCGATATGCAAACGACCGGCCGTATCGACGATCAGCACATCGGCATGCGAACGCTTCGCTTCGTCGATCGCGCGTTCGACAATTGCGACCGGTTTCTCATCGGCGCTGCTCTGGCAATGCAACGAGCCGATCTCGCCTGCGAGCGTCTGCAGCTGCAATATGGCTGCGGGTCGGTGCACGTCGACGCTCACCAGCATGACCTTCTTCTTCTCTCGTTCGATCAGGCGCTTGCCGAGCTTGGCGGCTGTCGTCGTCTTGCCGGCACCCTGCAGGCCCGCAAGCAGGACAACGACCGGCGGCTGCGCGCGCAGGTTGAGCGGCACGGTCTCGCCGCCGAGGATCTGCACGAGCTCGGTATGGATGATTTTGACCAGCTGCTGTCCGGGCGTGAGGCTCTTGCCAACCTCTTCGCCAAGTGCGCGTTCCTTGACGCGCTCCATGAACACCTTCACGACGGGCAGTGCGACATCTGCCTCGAGCAACGCCAGGCGCACCTGGCGCAGCGTGTCCTTGATATTGGCCTCGGTGAGCCGGCCCTTGCCGGTGAGCTGTTTCGCAGCGTCCGAAAGACGCCCGGTCAGGTTCTCAAACATCCGCGGATAATAAGGTACCGGACACCCTATTTGAAATAGGGTGTCCGGTACCTGATTTCAGAGATCGATGACGGTGCCGCGGGACAACATGCGAATGTTTTTGTCGGGCGCAGCGTCGACGACCTGCCTGTAGATGCGATCTTCCTCGCCCGGCTTCATGCCGGTCAGCCAGATCTCGGGTTCGTGACGGAGCCGCTTCAGGTCGTTCGTCAGCGTGCGGGGCGTGTAGTGGCCCGCCTCGGCCGCGAGGCTCTCGAGCTCATCCGGAAACGACACCTCGATGACGAGAACCTTGAGATCGTCACAGGCATTGAGAACGGGCCAAAGGGTCTCGTTCGTTTTCGTATCGCCGCTGACAGCGAATGCGCCGCCGGAATTCTGTACGGTGTAGCCAAGCGACGGTACCGTGTGCATCACGTCAACCGCGTAGAAATCCCGGTGCCCGACATGAATCGTGTCGCCCGGGCCCGTGACGTGCCAGCGCAGCATCGGATTCTCGGGCGTCGGCAACCGCGTGAAGTCGGGCCAGATCACGTCGTTGAAGAGGTGATCCTGTACCGCGCGCAGGGTTTCTTCACGCGCGTATACCGTCAGCGGCACTTCGAAGTCTTCATCGAAGACGTGATCGACGAGCATCGGCAGGCCGGCGATGTGATCGAGATGCGCATGCGTCAGAAAGACATGACGAATCGAATCGAGATCGGGCAGGTCGAGATCACCGATACCGGTTCCGGCATCGATCAGCACGTCGTTGTCGACGAGCAATGCAGATGTGCGCGCTCCGGCACCGATTCCGCCGCTGCATCCAAGTACGCGAATTCGCATTGGGAGGGTTCTCTTGACCTGGTCCTTATGGGATGATTTGACCGTAGGAAAAAGCCTTTCGGGATTCTGTGTCTCAAATCACAATTCTTTTGCTGTACCTCTTGGCAGCCGTGGCTTTCATGGCGAGTCGCCTGCCGCGGTTTTCCGCACGCGCCCGCCCCCTTTTCGTCATAGCCTGCATCCTGTCGGCGACCGGCATCGTGATGCACGCCGAAGCGCTGCTCAGTTTCGTTCTGCCCGGGGGCGGCTTCGATTTGTCCATCGGCAACGCCGTCGCACTGATCGGCCTGGAACTGGCAGCCATTGCCCTGCTCGCCTCGCTCGAGCCGGCGTTGCGCGGCATGAGCGGCGGCATGATTCTGCTGGCGGCGGCAGCGACCGTGTTTATGGGCCCGGCCGGCGACCCGGCCGCCGGCCTCCAGATCGCATGGCAGGTTCGCGCCCATATTCTCGTCGCTCTCGCCTCGTACGGTCTGCTCAGCGTCGGCACGATCGTCGCGATCTTCGCCCTGATTCAGGAGAACCGGTTGCGGGCAGCCAGAATCTCAGCAGTCAACCAACTGTTCGCTCCGCTGGAGACGACCGAGAAACTGTTGTTCGCCGTCGCCGCTGCCGGTTTCATCGGCCTGACCCTGGCTATCGTATCGGGCTCTACATTCGTCAACGACCTGCTGCAACAACACCTCGCACACAAATTCGCCCTGTCCGTTCTCGCATGGCTCGTCTTCGGTATCCTGCTGGCCGGCCGATTCTTCAGCGGCTGGCGCGGCAAGCGCGCGGTGCATCTGTATCTGGGCGGCTACCTGCTGCTGTGCCTCGCCTATTTCGGCAGCCGCGTGATCCTCGAGGTGGTCTTCGGCCGCAGCTGGAGTTGAGATGAGCGTAAGGGGGTGCCCTCCTTTTGGGCGATGACGTTCCACTAACGGGCCTGATGGGCCTGCTGTTCTTCCTGCTGCTGTTGTCCGCGTTCTTCTCGGGTTCGGAAACAGCCCTCATGAGCCTCAATCGTTACCAGCTTCGCCACAAGTCGCGCGAAGGTCATCGCGGCGCCAGGCTCGCCGAACGCCTGTTGAAGCGACCGGATCGTGTCATCGGGCTCATCCTCCTCGGCAACAATCTCGTCAACTTCTCGATGGCCTCGCTGGTCGGCATCATCACGTTCAAGATCGGTGGGGAAACGGCGGCGGCGTTCGGCACGATTGCGCTGACGCTCGTGGTGCTCGTCTTTGCCGAGACAGCACCGAAAACGCTGGCGGCACTGCACCCGGAGCGCGTCGCTTTTCCCGCGGCTCTGGTCTACTACCCGCTGCTGAAGCTCACGTACCCGATCGTCTGGCTGACCAACGTATGCGCCAACGGCGTGCTGTTTCTGTTCGGCGTGCGCGCGAGCGACACCGAACTCCAGGCACTGACACGCGAAGAACTGCGTACCGTCGTCTTCGAGGCCGGCTCGCGGATATCGACGAGGTATCGCGCCATGCTCCTCAGCATCCTCGATCTCGAGAAAGTGACGGTCGACGACGTGATGGTGCCGCACAACGAGATCGTCGGAATCGACCTCGATGCAGAAGATGACGACATCGAGAGTATCGTCTCTCGGAGCGAACACACACGCTTGCCGGTCTACCGGGACACGATCGACCAGGTCGTCGGAATCCTGCACCTGCGCCGGCTTGCGAATCTCGCGCACCGGCAGTTGACCAGGGCTTCACTCCTGCGGCTGGTCGATGAACCCTATTTCGTGCCCGAAGGCACGCCGCTCAGCACGCAGCTCGTGCAGTTTCAACGTCGTCGTGAACGCATCGCGCTCGTCGTTGACGAATACGGCGACATCCAGGGCATCGTCACGCTCGAGGACATACTCGAAGAGATCGTCGGCGAATTCACGACGGACCCGGCCGACGACGAAGACGACGTCGTCAACGAAGGGACCGACACGTACCTCGTCGACGCAATGGCCAACATTCGAGAGCTGAACCGGTCCCAGGAATGGGAGCTGCCGACCGAAGGACCGAAAACCCTGAACGGTCTCATCGTCGAGCTCCTCGAGACCATTCCGCAACCGGAGACCTGCCTGAAGATCAACGGCTACCCGATCGAAATCGTCGAAGTGGACGACAATCGAATTCGAACCGTGCGCATCGGGCAACGCGACGAGCCCGCGCCGGCGCACGACTGAGTTACCGATCCGCTCGCGTCACCAGGCTGCATCCAGCGCATCCGACAGTCGCCGCACACCGATGACGTCGATCGAACCGGGTGCGCGCTTCGGCACGTTTCCGACCGGGACGATTGCTTTCGTGAATCCTTGCTTCGCAGCCGCCGCGATTCGTTCCGCTCCGAATTTCACGGGCCGAATCTCACCGGCAAGACCGATTTCCCCGAAACAGACGAGGCGCGCCGGCGACGAGCGGTCACGAAAACTCGACACGATGGCCAGCAGTGTCGGCAAATCGACGGCGGTTTCGGCAATACGCAGCCCGCCGACCACGTTGACGAAGACGTCCTCATCACTGACGACGAGCCCGCCGTGTTTCTGCAGGACCGCGAGTAACAGGGCAAGGCGGTTCTGGTCAACCCCCTGTGCCAGGCGTTTCGGGTAGTTCGAACTGCCGTCGGCAACGAGCGCCTGGATTTCGACGAGTAGCGGTCGACTGCCCTCCCAGGCAACCGAGACGACACTGCCCGGTTCGTCTACGGACTCGCGCGACAGGAAGATCGCCGACGGATTACGTACCTCGCGAAATCCCGTCTCGGTCATCGCGAACACACCCATCTCGCCACTCGCCCCGAATCGGTTCTTGACACTGCGGATCATCGTGTACCGACTGGACGGGTCGCTTTCGAAATACAGCACGGTGTCGACCATGTGCTCAACAACGCGCGGTCCCGCGATCGCGCCTTCCTTGGTGACGTGACCGATGACGAAGACCGACACCTCGCTCTGCTTCGCAAACTGCACGATGCGTCCCACGCCTTCACGAAGCTGCGCAACGGAGCCCGGCGCGGACGGCAGGTTCGCACAGGTCATCGTCTGTATCGAGTCGATGACGAGGACCCTGGCCGAACAGTGCCGCGCCTGTTCGAGCACGTTTTCGAGCGATGTGTCCGCAAGCAGGTTCATGCCCGCGGCGTCGAGCCCGAGGCGTTTCGAGCGCTGTCCGATCTGCCGCAGTGATTCTTCGCCGGTTGCATAGCAAATCGGCAGAGACTGCATCAGGTTCGCGGACACCTGCTGGAGCAAGGTCGACTTGCCGACGCCCGGATCGCCACCGAGCAACGTCACCGCTCCAGGCACGAGCCCGCCGCCAAGGACGCGGTCGAACTCGCCGAAACCGGTGGAGTGCCGTGTTTCGACATCGGCAGGCAGGTCGTCCAGGGTGGTTGCAGCGATCGCCGGGCCAGCCGGACGTGGTGTGCTGATCGTCGTTTCGGTCAGCGTGTTCCAGGCCCCGCATTCAGGACACTGGCCGGCCCATTTCACGCTATGGGCACCGCATTCCGTGCAGACGTAGGCGATCTTGGCCTTTGCCATCGATGGTCAGTCTTCTTCCAGGACGAATTTTTTACCAGATAGTATAATTTTGCGCGACCAAACCACAGATTATTGTTAAATTCGCGCAACGCACTGCACTCATGGTAACACCGCATCCAGCGCCGGGTATTACATAAAAAATGCCAACCCTATCTCATTTCGAAGAGGCGCATTTCCCTATAATTTTGCCCTTAAAACAGGGACCTGACGTGTTTTGAAACCGGCGGACTACCAAAAACGCAATCGAATTATCGCCTTGTGCTTTGTCAGCGTGCTGATGCTGCTGATGTACGGCCCGCTGGCCCAGTGGTTTGTGGCCGCAGATCGGATCCTGTATGACCAGTTCGCTGGCGGGCGTCCCGCGCAGGCGCTGCAAAACGCCTATATCGTCAGCATCGAATCTCAACGCAAGTCCACTGACGAGATTCTCGACGAATACGGCAAGGTCCTGCAAAAACTGGACGGCAGCAATGTCCGTCGCATCGTACTCAGCAATCCGCCAGATATTCCGGAAAGCGACGAGCTGCCCGCCTGGGCTCCCCTGTTGACGGGCTCGACGCCCGTGTTCGTTCCGGAACGGCATCGCTTCGCCGCCCTCACCGGAAAGAGCGGTATCGTGCAACTCGACCTCGACAACGACGGCGTGTTGCGACGGTCCGGCCTCTGGCACCTCAATGGCGGCGTCAAGTCTCCGTCGCTGCCGCTCGCGATCACGTTCGAGGAATCGGCCACCGCCACCGGGCCACGCCTGTCCAGCAGCGACGACGAAATATTCTTTTCCAACTATGGTGAGGTGCCGCGCATCAGCGTCGACGATCTGCTTCGCGCGCCGTCGAATCTCGTTCTCAAGGGCGCAACGGTCTTCGTTGACAACGACCCGGCGATCGTCGCGGCCGTCGCGGCGTTGCCGTCGCGCCAGTTCGTCACGCATTCGGAAATCACGGCGGCCCTGCTCGCCGACATCGAGAACAACCGCATGATCATTGCGCCGTCCTGGGCGAAGGCGATGGAGTACCTGCTTCCCGCTCTCCTCGCGATCGTTGCGATCCTGTTCATGCCCGACCGAAACCGCAAGGAGATCGCCGTCGTCGCGTTGACCGGTGTGATCGCTTTGCTTTTGTTCGAGGCGTTGTTTCTTATCGGCCTGCACGTGCGCATCGACGTCGGGCGGCCGATCGTCATGTTCGTCGGCGTCGGCTGCCTCAGCGCCTACCTCGTTCCGAATTTCAAGAAATCGTCCTCGGATGCCTTCAAGAAAGGTTCGGACTTTCTTGCTGCGGGACGCCTCGAACCCGCGTTCGCCGAGTTTCGTCGATGCTCACCGTCAGAAACCGTCGCCGCCGTCATGTACAAGTTGTCGCTCGCGTTCGAGCAGCAGGCCAAGCCCGAGCGCGCCGAAGCGGTGCTCGAGTGGATGAAGCGCACGCACGGCCCGGGCGAACCGGCGAACCGGCTCGCGGCCGGCCAACTCAGCGGCATACCGCAGCGGCTCGGTCGATACGTCATCGAGAAACGCATCGGTCGCGGTGCAATGGGTGCGGTGTATCTCGCCAAGGATCCGCGCATCAATCGCCCGGTAGCGCTCAAAGCCATTCCGATCGAGAAGGAGTTCGAGGACGCGGAACTCAAGGAAGCGCGCCAGCGCTTCTATCGGGAAGCCGAGTCGGCCGGTCGATTGACACACCCGAACATCATCACCGTGTTCGATGCCGGCGAGGACAAAGGGCTTGCCTACATCGCGATGGAGTACGTGCCAGGCATTCCGCTGCGCGATTTCACGGATCCCGCCAAGCTCCTCGCGCCGAAGCGCGCGCTCGAGCTGGCCGCGACGACGGCCGAAGCGCTCGACTATGCTCATAACCAGGGCGTTATCCATCGCGACATCAAGCCGGCCAACCTGCTGTACAACCCGAAGGAAGGCGCCCTCAAGATCAGCGATTTCGGTGTCGCGAGAATTACCGACAACAACGCTACCAAGACCGGAATTGTGCTCGGAACTCCCATGTATATGTCACCCGAGCAACTCGCTGCGGAGAACCTGACGGGACAGTCGGACTTGTTCTCGCTTGGTGTTACCCTATACGAGCTTTTGGTTGGTGAGGTGCCGTTCAGGGCATCGAACATCGCAGTACTCATGACGAAAATCACGAATGACGACCCGGCGCCGGTATCGAACCGGCGGGCCGGAATCCCGCCCAGTGTCGATGCCGTCCTCGCCAAGGCACTGGCAAAACGACCGAGTGATCGCTTCTCCTGCGGCGCCGAGATGGCGATCGCGCTGCGAAACTGCGCGCGAGTCTCATAGATAACTGAAGAGCGATAAAGCAGCCGGATTATGAGTCTTCGAGGAAAAATCGAATTTGCCGAACTCACCGATACAGGACGAGTGCGCGAGCACAACGAGGATGCGATCGGTTCCAATGCGGATATCGGGCTCATGGTGCTGGCTGACGGAATGGGCGGCTACAATGCCGGCGAAGTCGCAAGCGGCATTGCCGTCCAGATTGTGACGGAACTGGCGACCGAGGCGGCAGATCGCGAGGCGCTGAACGACATCGATCCCCACAGCGGCCTGATGCGGCAGTCGATCATACTGCGCGACGCCGTTTACCGATCGAACAAGATCATCTTCCAGACCGCACAGAGCCAGACGCACTGCGAGGGTATGGGCACGACGATCGTGGCTGCAATGTTCTATGACGACAAGGTCTCGATCGCGCACGTGGGCGACTCGCGCTGTTACCGTCTTCGCGGAGGCCAGCTCGACCAGATGACGCTCGACCATTCGCTTCTTCAGGAACTGGTCGACCGCGGTTTCTATTCGCAGGAAGAGGCACAACGCTCGACCAATCGCAATTACGTCACGCGCGCGCTCGGCGTCGAACCGACCGTGGAGGTCGAGGTTCACGAGTACGAGGTACTGCCCGACGACGTCTATCTGCTGTGTTCGGACGGCCTGCCGGACATGGTCGAAGATGATGATATTCACTTAACTATCAGTACTTTTAATGCTAGTCTTGACGTTGTTGGTCAACAACTTATCGACTTGGCTAACGACCACGGCGGACGCGATAACGTGTCAGTAATGCTCGCGCAGGTTAAGGAAGCCTTCCCGGCAAAAAGAGGCCTGCTCGCCAAAATCGCTGGCTTGTTCCGTTCGTAGAAGGATGCACTCTTAAGAGCGAGATAACATGGCACGTTTAATTCTAAGCCTGGACAACCAGGTCCTGGCCGAATACAACATGACCAAAGAGCGCTACACGATCGGGCGCTTGCCGGACAACGACGTTCGTATCGACAACCCGGCCGTCAGTGGGCACCACTCGCTCATTATCAACATCCTGAACGACTCCTTTCTCGAGGACTTGAACAGCACCAACGGCACCTATGTCAACGGCAAGCTGATCAAGAAACACGCCCTGCAACATGGCGACGTCATCACGATCGGCCATCATCAGCTGCGGTTCTCCGATCAGCAGGCTCCCGAGGCGGAACAGGACGAGTTCGAAAAGACCATGGTTATCCCGGCCGGCCAGCAAAGCGCCGATCAGCTGGCGAAAGCCGAGGCCGCCGCAGATGAAGCCGTGGCGGCCGCTGCCGATGAAATCGGGGACGACGTTGCCGAGGCCGTCAAACTCGACCCTGAAGAAGCAGCGGCACTCGAGGACACACCGCCGCCCGTGCCGACACCGGAAAAGGAACCAGAAGAGGTGCCAGAGGAGCCGGCACCAGAGGAAGAGAAGGCAGCGGAACCAGCGCCCGAGCCTGCACCGACCGAAACGGCAGCACACTCTGCAACGCAAACCGGCATCGATCCGGCCAGTGTGCCAAGCGCGCTGCCGCTGGCGAAGCTGCAGGTGTTGAGTGGTGCGTTCGCGGGTCGCGAACTGGAGTTGACGAAGGCGTTGACGACGCTGGGCCGCCCTGGCGTGCAGGTTGCCGCCATTACCCGTCGCGCCGAGGGTTACTACATCGTGCACGTCGAATCGGGCGAGGAAGGTGACTTTCCGCTCGTCAACGGCCAGCCAATCGGTGCCCAGGCCCGTAAGCTCAGCGACAACGACGTCGTACAGCTCGCCGGCGTCAAGATGGGCTTTTTCGCCGCTTGATTGAAATCCCTACTCGACGATCTCCGAGTCCTCGCGGTTCATGACACCGCAGACCAGCTCGTACGGAATCGCGTGCGCCCACGGCGCAACCTCTTCGACCGGCAACCCGTCGCCCCAGAGCGTGGCCACGTCGCCGACACTGTCGGTCGGCTTCGCACCCAGGTCGACCGCGATCATGTCCATCGACACGTTTCCGATCAGGGGCACCTTGCGACCGTTGATCAACACGGGCGTGCCGCTTCGAAAATGCCTCGAGTAGCCATCGCCGTATCCGGCCGAGATGATTCCGAGCGTCGTATCGGTATCGCTTCGGTAGGCACCCTTGTAGCCGACGCGCGCGCCGGCGGGTAGCGGTTTGACCGAGATCAGACGTGCCTCGAACTGCATTACCGGCTTGAGTCCAAGGCCGACACCTGTCCGGTCACCGAAAGGCGAGACCCCGAACAGCGCAATACCGGGCCGTATCCAGTTGTCGCCGTGAAAGCCGAACTCGCTTTGCGCGCTTCTCACAGCGGGCCAGCCGAACGTACCGGCGGTATTGCCGATACTGACATCTCCCTCGAAGCCCTTCACGATCGGACGAAACAGATCGAGTTGCCGCGGCGTCGTCTCGCCGTCAAGCTCGTCGGCGCTGGCGAGGTGCGTCATCAGGCGAACCTCGTCGACGCCCCGGCATGCTCGCAGGCGTGCGAGAATCGTCTCCGCGTCAGCCGGATCGAAGCCCAGCCGGTTCATGCCCGTATCGAATTTCACCCAGATATTGACCTTGCCATCGTCGAACTCATCGAGCAGATCGATCTGCTCGCGACAGTGAACCACGGATTCGAAGTCATTGCGGGCGGCCGTCGCCAGCTCCATGACGTTCGTTGCTCCCGACAGCAGAATGACTTTCGTCTCGACACCGTTCGCGCGCAGTTCCAGCGCTTCGGGAATACGGGCGAGCGCAAACGCGTCGACGTTCGACAGGTGTTGAGCGACCGGCACCATACCGTGACCGTAGGCATTCGCCTTGATCACGGCCATGACCTTGCAGTCCGGAGCCGCTTCGCGGACGACGTTGAGATTGTGTTCCAGCGCGCCGAGCCTGATAAGCGCTCGAGCTCCGAATCTCACTGATAATCCTCGGGCGGCGGGAAGTCGCCGTAGGAATCCGGGACCCAGTTCTCGAACTTCGTGTAGCGCCCGACGAACGTGAGCGGGAAGTCGCCGATCGGGCCATTGCGTTGCTTGGCGATCGTGATGTCGGCGATGCCCTTTCGCGGCGTATCCTGGTTGTAGACCTCTTCGCGGTAAATGAAGACGATCAGGTCGGCGTCTTGCTCGATCGCGCCCGATTCGCGCAGGTCCGACATCACCGGACGCTTGTCTGTCCGCTGTTCGACGCTGCGGTTGAGCTGTGACAGAGCAATCACGGGAAGGTCGAGTTCTTTCGCCAGTGCTTTGAGGCCGCGCGAGATTTCGGAGATCTCCGTCGCCCGGTTTTCCTTGGTGCCTTCGACCTGCATCAGCTGCAAGTAATCGACGACGATCAGGTCGAGCCCGAATTCGCGCTGCAATCGTCGCGCTCGCGCGCGAATCTCGGTCGGCGACAGGCCCGGCGTATCGTCGATATAGATGGGCGCATCCGACATGAGCTGCACGGCCGTATTGATGCGCGACCAGTCTTCGTCCGGGAAATTGCCGGTCCTGAGATGCGTCATATCGACGCGGCCCAGCGAGGAAATCATGCGAAACGCGAGTTGCTGGGCCGGCATTTCCATCGAAAAGATCGCCGTGCCTTTCTTCGAACCGATCGCGGCGTTCTCGGCGATGTTCACGGCAAACGTCGTCTTACCCATGGACGGCCGGCCCGCGATGATGACAAGATCGCCGCCCTGCAGGCCCGCGGTCATCTTGTCGAATTCGTTGAAGCCGCTCGATATGCCCGTGATGGCGCCGTCCGACTGGTGCAACTCGTCGATGCGGTCCACGGCGTCCGGCAGGATATCCTTGAGCGCCTTGAATCCCTTGCGCCCGCGGCTGCCTTTCTCGGCAATCTCGAAGACGAGACGCTCGGCGTCGTCGAGTACCTGCGCGGCGGTGCGGCCGTCGGTGGCAAACGCACTGCCGCTGATTTCGTTGCCGGCATTGATCAGGTCGCGCAGCATCGAGCGCTCCCTCAATATCTTGGCGTAGGCACGCGCATTCGCGGCGCCGGCCGTTTCGTTCGCGAGCAATGCGAGGTATTCGAGACCGCCGGCCGACTCGAGTTCACCTCGATTGTCGAGGTGCTCGGAGACGGTCACGACGTCGCAGGGGCTGCCGTCTTCGATCAGGCGGGCTATTCCCTGGAAGATAAGGCGATGGTCCTTGCGATAGAAGTCGTCGGCCGACACGACGTCGGCGACCTTGTCCCAGGCCTGAGCGTTGAGCATGAGGCCGCCGATCAGGGCCTGCTCCGTCTCAATGGAGTTGGGCGGCACCTTGAGGCGCTGCTCGGCGCCCCCGTCGGTGAAACCGTCGTCCAGAGCTCGGACCATTGTTACTCCCTAGTTCCCGTGTCTCCCCCTCAGAGAAAAGTAACACACAGGAGCGTTACGAGCGAAGACAGCGGATCCTAGCTCTCTTCGCCGACGACTTTGATCAGCACTTCGGCATTCACTTCGGAGTGAAGGTGAATACCGATCGGGTACTCGCCGAGCTCCTGGATCGGGCCTTCCGGCATACGAATCTCGGAGCGCTCGGCCTCGACCTGTACGGCCGACAACGCCTCGACGATGTCGATCGGGCCGACCGAACCGAAGAGCTTGCCTTCGGAACCGGCGTTGGCGTGGATCACGACCTCGAGATCCTCGAACGCCTTGGCACGATTCTTCGCCTTGGCCAGCTCTTCCGCCGCCGCCTTCTCGAGCTCGGCGCGACGCGCCTCGATGGCCTTGATGTTCTCGGGCGTGGCCAGGGCCGCCTTGCCCTGCGGCAGCAGGTAGTTACGACCATAGCCCGGCTTGACCTTGACGAGATCGCCAATGCCACCGAGGTTTTCGACGCTTTCCAGCAATATCACTTGCATGTTCAGAACCTTCTACGTTTTTTTCAGTCGACGCCTGAAGTTGAACCAGGCGTCGAGATAACCGGTAACCGCCAGTGTCGTGACCAGGAACACCTGAAACAGCGGCAGCAACACGTAGATCGAAACGACCGCCTGTATCGGCAGCATCTCCTCCGCGTGCAGCCAGTGCACGATGGCCAGTCCCTGCACCCAGAACACGACGAACAGCACGAACGCGATGTTCTGGAACCAGGTCACGTCGACTACGAACGATAGCAATGACACCAGCGCCATAGTGAACGCGATGACACGTCCAAAATCCAAGTTTCGAAACCGGCCAAACTCGCGGGTTTCGGCGGGCAGTTTCTTGTACAACCCGTAGCCGAGCAGCAGACCGATGACGTACAGCATCCAGAACGCAAGCGTCGCGGACAACGTCATGACTTCGGCGTTGAGCCACTCGGTGTTCAACTCCAGGCCGTTCTGTATGGCGATCTCCGACATCGTGTCGAGATACGGCTGCCAGAAGGCGGCCGGATCCTGGACGACGACGTAGAACATCGTCATCACCAGTACAGCCACGATGACCGACACCTGCATCGTCAGCGTCAGGGACCGAGTCCCCACCAGCAACAGCGCCAGTACCAGTACCGGCAACCAGGTGCCTGCCATCAATTCCGCCATCGCGGCGATCGAGACGCCGAAGATCAGCGATACGATCAGCAGCGAACTCGCGGCAATGCCCGCCTCGGCGATCGCCAACCGTGGGCCCTGCGCCAGCACCAGCAACACCAGGATGACACCACTGGTCAATTGCGGCGCCGGTAACAGCAGCGTTACGGCCAGTCCCAATACGGCGTGAAGCGGCTTAGCGACGAGCCATGCGGCAACCGCCTGCATTGGGCTACTCCTGTTCGCTTAGTGCCGGTCTGTGTACGGCAGCAGTGCGAGGTAACGTGCCCGCTTGACTGCCGTTGCCAGCTGACGCTGGTAGTGAGACTTCGTCCCCGTAATGCGGCTCGGGACGATCTTGCCCGTCTCCGTAACGTACGCCTTGAGCAGGTTGAGATCCTTGTAGTCGATCTCCTTGATGCCCTCGGCCGTGAAGCGGCAATATTTGCGCCTGCGCGAATAACGACTCATGTTTTGTCTCCTCAAGCGGTTTTCGCTTCGGCTTCTTCAGCCGGCGCTTCTTCGGTTGCAGCTTCTTCAGCAGGCGTCTCGGCTTCCGCCTTCTCGGCGGGTGCCTCGGCCTTCGTGTCCTCAGCGGGTTCTTCGGCCTTCTTTGCTGCCTTCTCGTCTTCGGCACGCTGTGCGGCCTCGGCGGCCGCCTTGGCTTCGCGACGCTGCTGTGCTTCCTTTTCCTTGGCCTTTTCTTCGGCCACGGCAACGGCCATTGGCGATGCCTCCGTTATCGCTTCGTCGCGCGACAGGACGAGGTGGCGCAACACGGCATCGTTGAACTTGAACGCACCCTTGATCTCCTTGATCACGTCAAACGGGCATTCGACGTTCAGCAACGCGTAGTGAGCTTTATGAATCTTGTTGATCGGGTGCGCCAGCTGGCGGCGACCCCAGTCTTCGGAGCGGTGAACCTGACCGCCGGCTTCGGTCACCATGCCCTGGTACTTTTCGACCATGGCAGGGACCTGGTCGCTCTGATCCGGATGGACCAGAAACACGATTTCGTAGTGTCTCATTGTCTTCCCTTGTGGTTGAGATCGCAGGATTTCCGGCGATCACAGCTACCCGTCCAGGCGGTGTAGCAAGGTTTTGTCCCGCTCATGTTGGCGGGGACGCGAATCCTACCCAAGGAAAGCCGCTCGTGCAAGCCGTAAATGCCGGATTTTTCGGGATCTCCCGGGGTCTTAACGCTCCCGACGCTGGCGCACGATCACGTACAGGCAGACACCCGTCGCGACCGAGACGTTGAGGCTCGATACGGCGCCTTGCATCGGCAGGCTCACTAACGTATCGCAGCGGCTTGCGACACCTTTCGAGACACCGACGTGTTCCCCGCCCATGACGAGGACGAGCGGCCCGGTCAGGTCGGCCTCGAACAGGCTGCGATCGGCAGAGTCGCTGGTGCCGACGACCCGGATACCGTAGTCGCCGAGCCAGCGTAACACCTTGCCAAGACTCGGCACGGCCGCGAATGGCATGCTTTCTGCCGCCCCGGCGGCCACCTTGCTGACCGTCGGCCCGAGGCCGGCCGCCCCGTGCCGCGGTACGATTACGGCGTCAACGCCGGCGGCATCGGCCGTACGGAGGCAGGCACCGAGATTGTGTGGGTCCTGGATGTTGTCGAGGGCCAGCAACACGAGCGGACGGTCGCCGTCCGCCACGAGGCGTTCCTCGACCAGCGAGCGCAGCGCGGCTTCATCCAGTACGCCGGTCCGCCGAACCTCGGCGACGACGCCCTGATGACGCCCCTCACCGCTGATCTGGGTCAGCCTCGCCCGGTTCGCCGGCAGAATCTCGATGCCGGCGTCGCGCGCGGCCGCGATGATCGCCTGCACCCGCGGGTTGGCTGTCTGGTACTCGGCGAACAGCCGCCGAACCTCGGCACTGCCCGTCGCCAGCAGCTGCTCGACGGCCCGCAGGCCGGTGATGTACTGCGCCTTGCTCATCGCCGCACGATCTCCGTCGGGCGAAAGTCGATCCTGCGCGTCTCCATGTCGACCCGGCTGACCTGCACACGCATCGTGTCGCCAAGCCGGTAGTTCCGCCCCGTGCGTTCACCGACAAGGCTCTGGCTGCCGGGTTCATAGTGATAGTAGTCGTTCTGCAGGGTCGTTACGTGCACGAGTCCGTCGACGAGCAGTTCGGTAATCTGCACGAACAGGCCAAAATTCGTGACGCCGGTAACGACGCCATCGAAGTCATCGCCGAGGTGCCCCTCCATGTATTGGCACTTGAGCCAGGCTTCGACGTC
>JANQGP010000302.1 GCA_028277265.1 Woeseiaceae bacterium
GGGGCAGGATGGCCTTCGCGGCTGACGCCGCTCAGTTATGTCGGCCGCCTGCGGCGGCCTCGGAATGAACCTGCTTTCTTCGCAGTTACAGATCCTGCCCACGCGATAGCGAAAATGAAAAAGGGCCCCCGATTGGGGGCCCTCTTTTCATTTTGGTAGCGGGGGCAGGATTTGAACCTGCGACCTTCGGGTTATGAGCCCGACGAGCTGCCAGACTGCTCCACCCCGCATCGGCAGGATGGGGATATTAGTGGGCTGTAACGCCGTTGTAAAGTCGCAATTACCCTAATATCCGGATGCACAGCGCCAGCAGGCCGCCCGGCAGGATTCCGAGGGCCAGAACCGCCAGCGAATTGGCGCTCAGCACCAGCCGCGTGTCCGTGCTCGCCTGCAGAACCGCCTGGTCCTCGGCCTTCTCGAAGTACATGTACCAGATCACTTTCAGGTAGTAGTACGCACCGATAACGGACGCCAGCACCATGAGCACCGCGAGCCCGACGCCGCCGATCGCGAGAACCTCGCGGATCACGTACAGCTTCGACAGAAAACCGACGAAAGGCGGCACACCGGCCATCGAGAACATCAGGAACAGCATCATCAGCGCAAACCAGGGGCTGCGCGCATTGAGCCCTTTGAAATCCGTCAGTAGCTCGGCCTCGTAACCCCGGCGGCTGAGCAGGATGATGATGCCGAACGCACCCGCGGCGGCGACCACGTAGGTCAGGACGTAGAACAGTGCCGATGCATAGCCACCGTCCGTGCCCGTGTAGATCGCCAGCAGGATGAAGCCGACATGGGCAATCGTCGAGTAGCCCAGCATGCGCTTGATGTTCGTCTGTGCGATCGCCACGGAGTTGCCGACGAGTATCGACAACACCGCGACGAACATGATCATCGTCGACCAGGTTTCGTGAAGGCCGCCCAGCCCGTCCACGAGGACGCGGAAGATCAGCGCGAGCGCCGCAAGCTTCGGCGCCGACGCCAGGTACAACGCCACGGGCGTCCGTGCGCCCTCGTACAC
Organism: Woeseiaceae bacterium; assembly: GCA_028277265.1. Taxonomy (GTDB): domain Bacteria; phylum Pseudomonadota; class Gammaproteobacteria; order Steroidobacterales; family Woeseiaceae; genus UBA1847. The sequence continues at coordinate 1,022 of JANQGP010000302.1, forward strand.
GTCCGGCAGCCACATGTGAAACGGTACCGCGCCGAACTTGAAGGCAATACCGACGACGAGGAACGCGAGACCGAACCAGAGCGGCAGGCTGTTCAGACCCGGATCGGCCGAGATCGCCTGCGAGATCTCCACGAAGTTGAGCGAGCCCGTGACGCCGTAAACCCACGAAATGCCGTACAGCAACGCACCCGAGGCAATCGCGCCGAGCACGAAGTACTTCATCGCGGATTCGGCCGCAAGAACATTGTTCCGGTCGATCGCAACGAGCGCGTACATCGACAACGCGAGCGTCTCGAGACCGAGGTACATGGTCAGCAACGAGTTCGCCGACATCATGATCATCATGCCCAGCAGGCCGAACAGCCCGAGCAGGTAATACTCGCCCTTGTGCAGGTCGTTTACCCGCAGGTAGTCGCGCGCATAGAGGAACGCGACGCCGACGAACAGCACCGCGCCGAGCTTCAGAATCTGCGAGAACGGATCGCTGACGTAGGCACCGTAGAAAACAACCGTACTCTGCATCGGCGCCGTCGCACCCAGGACCACGGCCGTGACGGCCAGCGATATCATGGTCAGCCAGAAAGTAACCGTCTTGCTCTCGTCCTCGACGAACAGGTCCACCAGCATGACCACGCAGATCAGTCCTAGGAGGGTCATTTCCGGTGCGGCGGCGATGTAGTCAGTCAACGTCATATCAGGACCCGTCAGAGCTTCGATTGCCCGACCTGGAGCAGCAGTTGTTCGATCGATGTGTTCATCATGTCGACGAGCGGCGCCGGCCAGAGGCCCAGCAGCAGCACGCTGATCGCGAGCACCGTGAGCACGATGAACTCGCGCGCATTAACGTCCTTCAGCGCAGCGACGTTGTCGTTGGCCACCTCGCCGTAGACAACGCGCTTGATCATCCACAGCGTATACGCGGCTCCGAGCACCAGCGTCGTCCCCGCAAGGAATGCGAACCAGAAATTCGCCTTGAAGCTCGCGATGATCACCATGAATTCGCCGACGAACCCGGACGTACCCGGAAGACCGGCATTGGCCATGGCGAACAGCACCATGAACGTCGCGAACACGGGCATCGTGTTGGCGACGCCGCCGTAGTCCGCGATCTGGCGGCTGTGCACGCGATCGTAGAGGACCCCGACACAGAGGAACATCGCGCCCGAGATCAGGCCGTGGGAGATCATCTGCACCATGGCGCCGCTCATGCCGAGCCCTGCCCCGGTATCGGCGACGATCCACCACATCAGGAACATGCCGAGCGTCACGAAGCCCATGTGGGCGATCGACGAATACGCGATCAGCTTTTTCATGTCCTTCTGCATCAGTGCCACAAAGCCGATGTAGACGACCGCGATCAGCGACAGCGCGATCATCAGGCCCGAGAAATACTCGCTGCCATCCGGCACGATCGGCAGGGACAGGCGAATGAATCCGTAGCCGCCCATCTTCAGCATTATCGCCGCCAGGATCACCGAGCCGCCCGTCGGCGCTTCCACGTGTGCATCCGGCAGCCAGGTATGGACCGGCCACATAGGGACCTTGACCGCAAACGCGATGAGGAACGCGAGGAAGATGAGCTTCTGCGCCGTCAGACTGATCGGCGTGTTCATGAACGAGATCAGGTCGAAGCTGTCGGTCTGCACGTAGAGCCAGATGAAGGCGACCAGCATGAGCACCGAGCCGAGGAACGTATAGAGGAAGAACTTGAGCGTCGCGTAGATGCGCCGCTCGCCGCCCCAGACGCCGATGATGAGGAACATCGGGATCAGCATGGCTTCCCAGAATACGTAGAACAGCAGGCCGTCGAGCGCGCTGAATACGCCGATCATCAGGCCCTCGAGTATCAGGAACGCCGCGAAGTACTGCGCCGGCCGCGTCCTGATCGAATCCCAGCCCGCGATGACCACGAGCGGCGTGATGAACGTCGTCAGCAATATCAGCGGTGCCGAGATGCCGTCAATGCCGAGGTAGTACCAGACGTTGAACGACTCGACCCAGGGCACGCGCTCGATGAACTGCATGCCGGGCTCGGCATTGTCGAAGCCGAGGTACAGGCCGACGCTCGCGAGGAAAGTCAGCATCGAGAACGCCAGCGCCGTCGTCCGCATCAGGCGGGCCTGCGAGGATCTGACGTCGCCGCCGTCACCGATCAACAGCAACGCAATGCCGCCCGCGATCGGGAACCAGATGAGGAAACTCAAGAGGTAATTCACGAGCACCGCCTTACCTCACCCAGATCAGCCAGCCGAGCAGGACGGTCAGACCGATGATCATCGCGAACGCATAGGTGTAGAGATAGCCGGTCTGGATATGGCGCAGGACGCCGGCCAGGCGGCCGACGGTCTTCGCCGTCCCGTTGACGAGCAAACCGTCGATGATGAGTTGGTCGCCCTTCTCCCACAGGAACTTGCCGAAGCCGCGTCCACCGGCGGCAAATCCCTTGATGTAGAGATCGTCGAAGTAGTACTTGCGGTCCAGCAGGTTGTAGAGGCCCTGAACCTTTTTCTGGATCGTGTCCGGGATGTCCGGGCGTTTCAGGTACAGGTACCAGGCCGTCAGCACGCCGAGTGCCGCCAGGTAGAACGCCGGGGCCACGTAAATATGCGCGACGAGCGCGGCCGGGCCGTGCCAGAACGTCTCGTTGAGGTGCGCCAGCACGTCGTGCGCGCTCCTGACCACGATGGCGTCGCCGAAGTAGCCGTCGAACAACACCGGCCCGGCGGTGAACCAGCCGATGACGGCGGACGGGATAGCGAGCAGGACCAGCGGGACCCAGACGACGGCCGGCGTCTCGTGCAGGTGCGCCTTTTCCTTCTCGCTCATGCGTTCCTCGCCGTGGAACACGAGGAAGAACATGCGGAACGAATACAGCGCGGTGACGAAGACGCCGAGAAGAACGCTCAGGTAGGCTATCCAGTAGACGGTGCCCTGCCCGTGCCAGTGCGATTCCCTGACGGCCTCGATCAGCAGGTCCTTCGAGAAGAAGCCCGAAGATCCGGGAAATCCGATCAGTGCCAGCGAGCCGATCAGCGCGGTCCAGTA
>JANQGP010000340.1 GCA_028277265.1 Woeseiaceae bacterium
ATAGTCATCTCGTCAGTCACGCGCCAGCTGCCCGAAAGATCCAACTGATCGATCCCGTCACGGAAGTTGTTGCCCTGGGTGGGGTCGTTCTCGAGATCAATCGTGTTACTGGTCACGAGCCGGCCGATATGCTCGGTACGCTTCTGTGAGGTTTCATCAAGGAAAGCTTCTCGCGACGTCCAGGCCAGTCGAGCACTGTAATCTGAGTATTCCCAGAACAGTTGAATGTTGTACGAAGTTTCGGAGATATCTTCCAGAGATACGCCATCAGGATCTTCGCTGTCGGAATACGTGTAGTTGGCATTGACGCCGAAGCCCGACCAGGCCCCGGGCAGCTGATCAAAGTTGTAGACAACGCCCAGTTCAAAGCCCTGGATCTTGCCCTTGGAACCATTGGTAACCGTCGTCGTTTTCACGCCATTCCGGCCTTGTGCAACATACTCGAGAAACAATGCTTCGTCGTCGGTATCCGTGTAATCGAACGAGTCTTGCGTCACGCCGGCAGGCAGGATGCAGATCTGATCGAACGCGCCTGCGTTGTGGTTCTGGCCCGGTACACCGTCTGCAAAATAGGCACAGTAGATGGATTCCCTCAGGAACGAAGACACGTCCTTGTAGAACACGGTCGCCGATACCATGTTGCCTTCCCAGTAGTGCTCCACGCCGAAATCAAACTGGTTCGCACGGAAGGGCTCCAGTCCCGGGTTACCGCGATCTGCCAGGATAAGATCAGAGTTGAAGTCGAATGCAGGACTCAGGTCACCGAAGTTCGGACGAACCATGACCTTGGCACCGCTTGCGCGCAGGATCGTATTGTCCGTCAGCGGTACCGAGATATTGATGCTGGGCAGGAAGTCATCGTATTCCTCGGTGTCGGAGACCAATTCGCCGTCCTGGTAAGCACTCGAAGTGACTTCCGTCTCCACGTAGCGGCCACCCACTACGATTCGGGCGACATCGAAATCGAGGTCGGCTTGCAGATAAAACGCCGTGGTGTCTTCTTCGATCAGTCTGTATGAAGACTGCTGGAACGCAAGATTATCTGACAGGCTACCCGTAACTTCCCTGTTCGTACCTTGCATCAACTGCTGGAAGATGTCCCAGGTGCCGTCGAGATCGCCACTCAGACGAGCCGCATCATAAAGCATGAAAGGTGCCGTCTGGTTCGGCGAGGTATAACCCGCTTGATCGAACAAGTCGCCGGGCTGGAATGGCGACACGAGCGTTCCGGGAAAGAGCGCATCGAACTCGGACATGGTCCAAACGACGTACTCACTTCCGTCTGCCGTGGTCAGGTCCTGATGCAGGTTGGCCGAACGGAACTCTACGCGGGAGAACTCGGATTCCCTGTCGGTAAAGCGGAAACCGCCTTTCAATGCGGTGAACCACTCCAGGTCGGCCAGGTTGCTGTACTCGAGATCGATACGGAAAGCATCTTCCGTATTGAAATCATCAGCCGTCAGGTGCCTGAACTCACGCAGCGCCAGCAGATCCATATTCGTGTAGATATCGGGCTGACCGACAAAGGTTACACCGGGCACTCGATTGTGGTTGCTCGAATCGATAGTGGCGTCGACCAAGAACAGGTTCTGCGCTGCCGGATCGAGAGCTTCCGCAACCGGATCGTGTGCTCGGAAGTTGAATTCCGACTTGGGCTCGTTTTGATCAGACTCGGCCATTGCATATTCGAAACGAAGTTGCAATTTTTCCGTCAGGTCCCATTCTCCACCGAGCGCGTGTGAGAACGAACGCGTCTCCCTGAATTCGCTCCACGTTTTCGGAAGGATAAAGGCCCCTTCGAGGACATAACCGCTGAGCTGACCGCTTTCATCCTCGAAAGCAGTACCGAGCGCGTTGGTTGCACTACCGCCGGCCATCAGGACTGAATAGGCCTGTTCGCCGCCGTCACGTTCCGTGAAATTCAGATCCAGGTAAAAATTGCCGCGGTCATTCGGCGCCCACTGGAGGCTGAGGTTTGCAGCCGTGCGCTCTCTGAGTTCAACCCAGGGCTCGTACTTGTGCTCGCGTGAGATTACGTAGTTTCCGCTAGGCGTATTCTGCGCATCGTCGGAGGCATCTATGACTCCATCATTGTTGATGTCGAAGCCATCCTGGACACGCAGGTCGTTCTGGAACGTGTCCTGTCGTAGTTCCCTGTCCTGGTAGGAAAGAGACGCTACGACGCCAAACGAACCGCCGCCGTCAAGTTCCCAGACATTGCCGTATGTGCCGTTGAGAATCGGCGCCCAGTTTTCGGTCTTGTCAGCGTACTCCGCGTCTGCACTCAGCGAAAACACCGACTCTCTGAGATCGAGAGGTCGTATGGTGACCATGTTGATCGTACCGCCCAATGCGCCTTCGATCATTTCCGGTGTCGGGGACTTGATCACTTCAACCCTGGAAAGAAAAGCCGCAGGCACATCGTCGAAACTAATACCGCTTCGGTCATCGCCGAGCGTCGTCCGGCCGTTAATCTCGACGCGGTTATCGGCAAGACCGCGGATCGATACTTCGTTGCCCACACCGAATTCACGATTAATGGAAACGCCCGTAACACGCTGCAGCGCCTCGGCGACGTTGTTGTCCGGCAGCTTGCCGATGTCCTCTGCAACAATCGCATCGACGACACGTGAGTCATTACGCTTCACGTCCGCCGATGCCGCCAAACTGGCGCGATATCCGATGGCGACAATCTCTTCGATCACCTCGTCGTCAGTGTCTTGCGCAAAGGTCACTGGTGTAAGTACCAAGGCCGACAAGGTCAGCAACAAGGTCAAACTACGCTTGAGATTCACGATTTCCCCCT
>JANQGP010000382.1 GCA_028277265.1 Woeseiaceae bacterium
GAGAGTATTGCGGTCAACGGCGTCTGCCTGACCGCCGTCGCGCTGCGCGAGGACGAATTCGATACCGACGTCTCCGTCGAGACACTGGACGTGACCGGGCTCGGCGGCCTCGACATCGGCTCCGCGGTGAATCTCGAGCCCTCGCTTAAGTTAGGTGACCGGCTTGGCGGCCACCTGGTCAGCGGCCACGTCGACTGCACGGGCACCGTCGTCTCGCGTACGGCCGATGCGCGTTCGATTCGATTCGCGATCGAGATCCCGAAGGACTACGCGCGTTACGTCGCCAAAAAGGGGTCGGTCTGTGTCGACGGCGTCAGCCTTACCGTCAACGAGGTATCCGGAAACACGTTCGAAATGAATATCATTCCGCATACTGCGGAGGTGACGCTCTTTGGCGAGTATGAACCGGGCTCCGTCGTCAACATCGAGGTCGACTTGCTGGCGCGTTATCTCGAACGCCTGCTGACGGCTGGTGACGACGGAATATCCATCGATTTCCTGAAGGCCCATGGCTATGCCTGACAACACGACGATACATCCTAGCGCGGTCGATGCGCCGTTCAGTCCGATAGAGGACATCATCGCCGACGTTCGCGACGGCAAGATGGTCATCATGGTGGACGACGAGAGCCGCGAAAATGAAGGCGACCTGATCATGGCGGCGGCCAGGGTGCGGCCCGAGGACATCAACTACATGGCGACGCACGGTCGGGGCCTGATCTGTCTGACGATGGAGCGCGAACGCTGCAGGCAGCTGCGGCTGCCGCTCATGGTGAGTGATACGGACGAGCACCACGCGACCAACTTCACGATCTCCATCGAGGCGGCCGAGGGCATAACGACGGGAATCTCGGCACACGATCGCGCCAAGACCATCCAGGCGGCGGTCGCCCCCGACGCCAAACCCGAACACCTGAGCCAGCCGGGACACATATTCCCGGTAATGGCTCAGTCCGGCGGCGTCCTGACGCGTGCCGGGCATACCGAGGCCGGTTGCGATCTCGCGCGCCTTGCCGGTCTCGAGCCGTCCGCGGCGATCGTCGAGATCCTCAATGCGGACGGCACGATGGCGCGCCGTCCCGATCTCGAGAAGTTTGCGCGTGAGCGCGGTATCCGTATCGGCACGATCGCCGACCTGATTCGCTACCGGCTCGCGAAGGAACGTAACGTCGAGCGCATCGCCGAAACGGCGATCGAAACCGAGCACGGCGAATTCGCCATGTATTGCTATGACGACCACATCAATCGCTCGGTGCACGTCGCGCTCGTCAAGGGCGACCTTCGGTCCATCGATGCGCCACTCGTTCGTGTGCACCTGCAGGACACGCTGGGCGATGTCGTCGGTGTCAGGAGCAAGTCGCTGGGCTGGCCGCTGCAGAGCGCCATCAGACGGATTGCCGAGGAGGATGCCGGCGTCGTCGTGTTGCTGCGTGACCAGGAAACGTCGCGTGACTTCATGGATTCCGTCGAGAGCCTGGACGAGCATCACGACGAGCTCGAGAGCCGTCGCTCGGGCGATGCGGTACTGCGTACCTACGGTGTAGGCGCGCAGATCCTGCGCGACCTCGGCCTCAGCAAAATCCGTGTATTATCGGCGCCTAAACAAATGTACGCGATCTCGGGCTTCGACCTGGAAATCACCGAATACGTCTGATCGAAACGCAGGCCATGGACAAAATCAAGACCACAGAGGGCGACGCCATCGTGCGCGACGGGCGTTTCGCCATCGTCGCCGCACGCTTCAATGAGTTCGTCGTCGAGTCACTGATCAAAGGCGCCCTGCGCACGCTGCGCCAGCACGGCGCGGACGATGGCAATGTCGAGGTTTTCCGGGTACCCGGTTCCTTCGAGATGTCGATCGCCATCGACAAGATTGCCGCGACGCGACGCTTCGACGGCATCATCGCGCTGGGCGCGGTCATCCGCGGCGGCACACCGCACTTCGACTACGTCGCCAGCGAGTGTGTCAAGGGCATCAGTGCCGCGCAGCTGAAGCACGGCGTGCCCATCGGCAATGGCGTCCTGACCGTGGACACGATCGAGCAGGCCATCGAGCGTGCCGGAACCAAGGCCGGCAACAAGGGCGAAGAGGCGACGCTCGCCGTGATCGAAATGGTCAATCTGCTGCGCCGCATCGACTAGACCAATGAGCAAGTCGTCGACCAATGCTCGCACGCGCGCCCGCGAGCTCATGGTGCAGGCGCTCTACCAGAAGCAGATTGCCGGCCACACGACGGCCGAACTGGTTGCGCAGTACCGGGACGACCCGTCCTACCAGCGTGTCGACCAGGCATTCTTCGACGAGCTGTTCCCCGCCATCAGCAATGGCCAGGGAGAGCTCGAGACCAGGATCGACGGCCTGATCGACCGGCCGCTCGAACAGCTCGATCCGATCGAGCTCAGCATCCTGTTGATCGGCGTCCATGAACTCGAGCAGCGGATCGATATTCCGTACAAGGTCGTCATCAACGAAGGCGTCAATCTTGCACGGCGCTTCGGCGCGGTCGACGGCCATAAATACATCAACGCCTGTCTCGACCTGGCGGCCCGGTCGCTGCGCGCCGTGGAGGTGCGGGCCGCCACCGGTGGATGAGTTCGAGCTGATCCGGCGCTTTTTTTCGCGCGACGCCGCGTCCGCCGGTGTCGTCGTCGGGGTCGGTGACGATGGCGCGATTCTGCGGCCCACGCCGGGGCACGACCAGGTGCATGTGATCGACACCCTCGTCGAAGGCGTGCACTTTCCGGCCAACATCGATGCAGCAGACATCGGCTATCGCGTCGTCGCGGTCAATCTCTCCGACATCGCGGCCATGGGCGCGACACCGCGCTGGATGACGCTCGCACTGACACTGTGGGACAAGGATGAGCAGTGGGTCGAGCACTTCGCGAACGGCCTGTACTCGGCCGCCGCCGCGCACGGCGTCGTCCTGGTCGGTGGCGATACGACGCAGGGCGATGCCGTCGTCGCCACCGTGCACATGGCGGGCGAGGTCGGGCAGGGCAGTGCGCTACTGCGCAGCGGCGCACGCGTCGGCGATGCCGTGTACGTCACGGGGACCGTCGGGGACGCTGCGGCTGGTCTCTCGTTGCTGCGGTCGGAGGTGACCGATGATGAACTCGTGCGTCGATTCCTGAGGCCGGATGCGCGCGTCGAAGTCGGCAAGGCACTGCGCGGACGGGCCAGCGCGGCGATCGACATCTCCGACGGCCTGGTCGCCGACCTCGGCAAGCTCGCGGCAGCCAGCGGCGTTGGCGTGGAGATCGACGTCGACAGGTTGCCGCTCTCAGCCGCGATGTTGAGCCACTACGACCAGAGCAGCGCGCAGCAATTCGCGTTGACGGGTGGCGATGACTACGAGTTGTGCTTCACGGCACCGGCCGGCGCTGTTGCCGAATTCGGGGGCATTACCGAGATCGGCGTCGTCACCGGCGGCGAACGCATCGTGTGTCGCCGGGACGGGAAGAGGGTCGAGGTCGATACGGCCGGCTACCGTCACTTCTCATGAACAGGGGACCCGAGAATCTCGCCCGCAAGGTGCTGACCGACCCGGTGCATTTTCTCGCGTTCGGGTTCGGAACCGGTCTCGCTCCGTTCGCGCCCGGTACGTTCGGCTCGTTGCCGGGCGTGCTGCTGTTCTGGCTGACACTCGATTTCGGGCTTTATGTCCAATTGGGCATCGCCGTGGCGCTCGCACTCGCCGGCATCTGGCTGTGCGGTGAAAGCGCCCGCCGCATCGGCGTTCACGATCACGGCGGCATCGTCTGGGACGAGATCGTGGGGATGTACGTCACACTTCTCGCGGCACCGGTGACGATGACCGGCTGGGCCCTGGCGTTCGTGGCTTTCAGGCTGTTTGATATTGTCAAACCCTGGCCGATTCGCGACCTGGATCACAGTATCCGGGGCGGCCTCGGAATTATGCTGGACGACCTCGTAGCTGCGCTGTACGCCGCGTTATTACTGGCTTTGTATGGGTGGCTCATGACCTGATTGCGAGACAACATGGCCAGCAAGGTTTCCGAAATCCAGCGCCCGAGTGACGTACCCGAAAAAATCGGTAAATACGTCATCATCAACAAGATCGGCAAGGGCAGCACGGGAACCGTCTACCTGTCTCACGACCCGTATTACCGTCGCGACGTCGCGATCAAGGTCTACAATCTCGAGGAAGACGCCGATGCCGAGCGCGCCAAGGTGTCGCGCAAGATGTTCTTCAACGAAGCGCACATGGTGGGCATGTTGCAGCATCCGAACATCATGCCGATCTACGACGCGGGCGAGGAAGACGGCAGCTACTACGTTGTCACCGAACACATTCAGGGCGCCCGAACGCTGGCCGCTTACTGTCGGCCGGACAACCTGCTGCGCGTCGACGACGTCGTCGAGATCATCTACAAGTGTGCCAAGGCACTGCACTATGCTCACGGCCGCGGCGTCATCCATCGCGATATAAAGCCGTCGAACGTGATGCTCACTATCGACAACGACGTCCGCATCATCGATTTCGGCATTGCTATCGTCAGCGACTCGGACGT
>JANQGP010000264.1 GCA_028277265.1 Woeseiaceae bacterium
GGTCGTCGTTTCAGGCGCAACCGACGTTCTTCCAGTGCCCCACCACACCGACACCTTCGAGAAGCGCAATGTGCGGGATTCCTCCACTTGCACAGTGAGCGCTATATTGTTACCATGTTATAAATATAACATACTTTCCGAGGTGCATTTCATGCCTGCCAGAACCGTCAATCGCACGCAGACCGGCGTCCGCATCGAGTCGTCGTTACTGAAGGTCCTCAAAGGTCTTGCCGAGTACACGGACCGGTCACTGGGTGACCTGCTCGAGGGCATCGTGCTGCATGCCTTCGAGGGCAAAGCGCCGTTCTCGCCCGAAACCCGCGAGGTGATCGGGCAGCTGAAAGCCGTCTATGGCTGCCGCTTGACGGCAGCCGACAGCCACAAACTCTTGGAGGGAGAAACATGAGCATCCCGGCACCACCCGACATTACGCTCGAGCAATTCGAGCGCGGCGACGTCGATCCGGCCCGGTTCGACCACGAGGCCCACGTCTACGTCGGCTGGCTGTACGTGTCGCGTTTCGGCCGCCGCGACGGGATCGAGCGATTCGATGCCGCGCTCAGACGACTGGTCGCGAAGATCGGTGCCGAGAGCAAGTACAACGCGATGATCACCTGGCTGTTCCTCGTCCTGATTGCCGATCGCGCGCGTCAGGGCGAAGACTGGACCGATTTTCGCAGCCGCAACTCGGACTTGATCGAAGATCGCCCGAGAGCCGCCTGACGGCCTCCTAGAACAGCCCTTCTATTCGGCCTTCGTCGTCGACGTAAATAGCGCTCGCCGCGGGCTCACGCGGCATGCCCGGCATCGTCATGATCGTACCGCAGACGACGACGACAAACTCCGCGCCCGCCGCCAGGCGGATCTCGCGGATCGGCACGACGTGTCCGCTCGGCGCGCCGAGCAGATTCGGGTCCGTCGAGAAGCTGTATTGGGTCTTGGCCATACAGATCGGGTACTTGCCATACCCATCGCGTTCGAGCTTCGCAAACTGCCGGCGAATCTTTTTGTCCGCGATGATGTCGTCCGCACCGTAGATCTCGCGTGCGATGGTCGCAGTCTTCTCCCATAGCGACAGGTCGTCGCCGTACAGTGTGCGGAACTGCGCCGTCCCTCCGTCGCAGAGTTTGACGATATGTTCGGCGAGATCCGCGGTGCCCTTGCCGCCGTCGGCCCAGTGCGTGCAAACGATCGCCCTGACGTGGAACGGCTCGCAAAACGCGCGGACGATCTCGACTTCGGCGTCGGTGTCGGCCGTGAAGCGGTTGATCGCGACGGCGACCGGCACACCGAACTTGGCCAGGTTGCGGAGGTGCCGCTCGAGATTCCTGCAGCCATCCCGGAGCGCTTCGACGTTCTCCTTGCCAAGCTCGTCTTTCGCAACCCCGCCATGCATCTTGAGCGCCTTGACCGTCGCAACGAGCACGACGGCATCGGGTGAGAGCCCGGCCTTGCGGCACTTGATATTGAAGAACTTCTCCGCGCCGAGGTCGGCGCCGAAACCCGCCTCGGTGATGACGTAGTCGGCCAGCTTCAGCCCTGTCTTCGTTGCCATTACCGAGTTGCAGCCATGCGCGATGTTGGCGAAGGGTCCGCCGTGCATGAGCGCGGGATTGTTTTCCAGGGTCTGCACGAGATTCGGTTGCATCGCATCCCTGAGCAGCGCGGTCATCGCACCATGCGCATTCAGTTCGCGAACTGTGACGGGCAGGTTGTCGCGAGTGTAACCGAGCACGACCTTGCCGAGGCGTTCCTCGAGTTCCTCGAGGTCGTTGGCGAGGCAGAGGATGGCCATGATTTCCGAGGCTGCGGTGATGTCGAAGCCGTCCTCGCGGACCACGCCATTGACATAGCCCCCGAGGCCGGAGGTGACCGAGCGCAACGCCCGATCGTTCATGTCGACGACACGCCGCCAGGTTATACGGCGGGGATCGATGTTGAGCGAGTTCTCCCAGTGCAGATGGTTGTCGATCAGCGCCGCGAGCAGGTTGTTCGCCGCACCGATCGCATGAAAATCGCCGGTGAAATGCAGGTTGATGTCGGTCATCGGCACGACCTGCGCATAGCCGCCGCCGGCGGCACCGCCTTTCATGCCGAAGCACGGGCCGAGGCTAGGCTCGCGCAGGCAGATCAGTGTGTTCTTGCCGATCAGGTTCATACCGTCGCCGAGACCGACGGTGGTCGTGGTCTTGCCCTCGCCGGCCGGTGTCGGCGACACCGCGGTCACGAGAATCAGCTTGCCGTCCTCGCCGTTCGACTTCGATGCGACGAAGTCGGCGCAGATCTTGGCCTTGTCATGGCCGTAAGGAATCAGCGAGTCCTGCGGAATCCCGAGCTCTCGCGCAATCTCCTGGATGGGCTCGAGCGTTGCCGCCCGGGCGATCTCGATATCGGATTTCACCGCCACGGTGACCCCTTTCTTGTCGTTGTTCGTCTACCGTCACCGGAATGTTAACGGAAACGACGGGTTACGGCGCGTCCCCGATCCTGTGGATCGTGCCCAGGTTGTAATCGGCGAAGTACAGTTCGCCGTCAACACCTTCGGCAAACGTCACGATGCTGTTCGGCGTGTCCAGCAGCACCTCGGGCGCAATGGTCGGCATGCTGTCCTCGGGTACCGCGAAAATTCTGCCGGAGATAAAATCGCCGAAGACGTACCAGCCGACGAGATCGGCAATCGCGGACCCTCGATAGACATAGCCGCCCGTGACCGAGGCGCCGAGCGAGCGCCCGTATTCGGTCACGGGTTCAACGAAGCCGGTTGCGCATCCGCTTGGCGGATCAAAGCAGTTTGCCCCTTCACGATCGTTCCAGCCGTAGTTGCCGCCGTTGACGATCACGTCGATTTCCTCCCAGGCCCCCTGGCCGACGTCCCCGGTCCAGAGCCTGCCGGTCACGCGATCGAAACTCATGCGCCAGGGATTGCGTAACCCCCAGGCGAAGATCTCGGGACACGGCGCACCGCCGAAACCCTGCGTGCAGACGCCGTTGCCGAAGTTGGGGTTACCCGGGGGTACTTCGTACGGGGCTGCGCCGTCGACGTCGATGCGCACGATCGTGCCGTGCAGATTGCCGTCGTCCTGCCCGTACTCCCGCGGGTCGCCGCTGCCGCCACCGTCACCGAAGCTTGCGTAGAGGAAGCCGTCGGGGCCGAACGCGATATCACCGCCGTTGTGGTTGGTCTCGGGTTGCAACACCGTCATGATAATCTCTTCGCTGGTCGGCTCCAGCGTCTGCCCGCCGTCGATGCTCGTAAACCGGGAAATGTAGGATACGAGCGGCGAGCCGTCGCCCGTATACGAAACGTACACCTCGGGCGTCGTCGCCGGAAAACCCGGGTGAAACGCGATGCCGAGCAGACCGCCCTCGCCTGACGGGTTGGTCACCGCCGTGATATCGAGGAACGGCGCCGTGGAGGAAGAACTCGGGTTGTTGGCGAAGACAAGAATGCGGCCGCGCTTCTCGCCGACGAACCAGCGCGTGTCGTCGCCGGGCACCTGCTTCAGGACCGTCGGCGAAACGAACGCCGGCAGAGACGTGAATGCCTGTGAGACCGTGATCGCGGGCGTCGTCGTCGGAGGGGTCGTCGGCGGGTCGACCTGGGGCGTGTCGCCACCGCCACCGCCGCCGCAGGCCGTCAGAAAGGCCGGGACAGCAGCCGTCAGCCAGACCCTGGCAGCTATCGAACGCATCATCTTCACTCCCAAGCAAAGAAAGACCACAGCTTAGCAGGACTGCCGACTGGGTCACGAATGTGTCGATGCAATCGACCTATACTCGAAACCTGTCGAAAAATTGACCCAAAATCGACATATTCAGTGAATTCGTCGATACAATCGACACGTCCCGCAGATATGTCGAAAAAACACCATTTCATCGACACGTTCGAAACAAGCCGTCGATCGAATCGACGTGTTTACAGAATACCGGGAGCATCCATAAATGACTGATTTCAGGCCTGATCTGCCCTTCAACGAGCTCCCCGACCTGCCGCCGCCGGTCGAGATCATCGAGACCACCGCAATCCTCAAGCGCTGTATCACGGCTCGCGTCGCACTGGCCGAACTCAAGCAAGCGGCCGAACTGATCCCGAACTCCGCGGTTCTGGTAAATGCGCTTCCGCTATTGGAGGCCCGCGCGAGTTCCGAGATCGAGAACATCGTCACGACCACCGACAAGCTGTTCGAGTTTGCCGACATCGCCGAGGACCGCGCCGACGCCGCGACCAAGGAAGCGTTGCGCTACCGTACCGCGCTCTACGAGGGCACGAAGATGGTGCAACGCCGCATGTTGTCCGTGGACATGGCGATACAAATTGTTAGTACAATCAAAGGTATGGAGCTTGATATTCGAGCTGAATCTGGGACAACGCTCAAAAGCCGCATGACCGGCGAAGTCATCTACACACCGCCGGTCGGACAGAAGCTGCTGATCGAGAAGCTCGACAACTGGGCGGATTTCATGCACCACTCCACCGATATCGACCCGCTCGTCCGCCTGGCTGTCCAGCACTACCAGTTCGAAGCGATTCACCCGTTCGTCGACGGTAACGGCCGCACCGGACGCATACTCAATATTCTCTTTCTCGTCGAACACGGCCTGCTCGACTCGCCGATTCTCTACCTGAGCCGCTACATCATCCGGAACAAGGCGGACTACTACCGCCTCCTCAAGAACGTCACGTACGAACGCGACTGGGCCTCCTGGATCAACTTCGTGCTCGACGGCGTGGAGGAAACGTGCACGTGGACGACGGACAAGATCAAGTCGATTCGCGAACTCATGGAGCACACGGCCGAGTTCGTCCAGTCGCAGCTGCCCAAAACCTATTCCTGGGAGCTCGTCGAGGTCCTGTTCAAACAGCCCTACTGCCGCATCGGCAACCTCGTCGACGCCGGCATCGCCAAACGCCAGACCGCCTCGGTCTATCTCAAACAGCTCTGCGACACCGGGGTACTGCAGGAGGTCAAATCCGGGCGTGAGACGATCTTCGTCCATCCGAAGTACATCGAATTGCTGACGGGCGAGGAAAACGTGTGGGTGTACTACGCCGACGTCGAGACCGGGTCCCTGTCGACGGGCTGAACGGGTTCGGATAGCGCCGGGCCCGGCTCAGGGAATGCCGAGCAACTTGTGTGTCTGAATCGACAGTTGCCATCGCGGGTGCGCGTTGCAGTACGCTCGCGCCAGCCGCGTGTTTTCGTCACGCTCCGGGCTGTCCAGCGGTTGCAGGTAGAATTCGTCGAAGGCGAGTGACTCGAAGCGATCGGGCTGTGCTTCGGGTTCTTCCTGAGGATAGACGAGTTTGAGTTCCTGCCCGGTAACCTGCCGCAACGGTGCCGATCCTTTCGGGCTGACGCACAGCCAGTCGATCCCGGCCGGCGCGACGAGCGTGCCGTTGGTCTCGACGCCGATCTCCAAGCCCGCGGCGTGCAGCGCCTCGATCAGCGGCTCATCGAGCTGCAGCAGCGGCTCGCCGCCCGTACAGACGACGTAGGGCATCGAAGCGACCCCGTCCGGCCAGCTCGAACGGACGGCGGCCGCCAGTTCGGCCGCATCGGCAAACTTGCCCCCGCCCGGCCCGTCGGTACCGACGAATTGCGTGTCACAGAAACGGCAGGCGGCCTGGGCCCGATCCGACTCGCGACCCGACCACAGGTTGCAACCGGCAAACCGGAGGAACACGGCGGGGCGGCCGGTCCGTGCGCCCTCACCCTGCAGCGTGTAATAGATTTCCTTGACCGAATACGTCATTGCGCGACGAGCAACGGATCCTCGATGCCCGCCTCGGCAAACCCCCTGGCCCGCAGCACGCAGGCCGGGCAGACGCCGCAGGGAGGCCGCTGTCCTTCATAACAGGTGTGCGTATGAGCCATCGCCGGCAACCCGCCGAGATCACGCGCGAGCTCGACCGTCTCCTTCTTCGAAAGATGCATGAGCGGTGTGTGAATCGTGATATCGCTCTCCATGCCGAGCCGCAGCGTGTGTTGCAGCGCCGTCATCGTTCCCTCGCGACAATCGGGGTAGCCGCTGTAATCCGTCTGCGCCACACCGGTCACGAGATGACCGATGCCACGTTGCCAGGCGAAGGCCGCCGCGAACGTCAGGAAGACGAGATTGCGTCCCGGCACGAAGGTATTCGGCAGTCCCGACGTCTCGTCGACGCCCTGCGCCACATCGATGTCGGGGTCTGTCAGCGCGTCTCCGCCGAGCGCGGCAAACGTGTCGATCGGCAGGACAAGGTTGTCGACGCCGGCGAACTCGGCGACCCGCCTCGCGCACTCGAGCTCGATACGATGCCGTTGTCCGTAGTCGAACGTGATCGTGCTGACGGCGTCGAGACCGAAGCGGTCGATGGCCCAGTAAAGGCAGGTCGTCGAGTCCTGGCCACCCGAGAGCACGACGAGCGCCGTATTCCGGTCGCCGGCCGTCATCCGTCCCTGTCACCGCGGATGCCGTTTTCGAATTCGTCCCAGTCGGGTTTTTTGAACTCGACCAGCCAGTCAGCCGTCAGTTCGATGGACGTATTCAGCAAACGCTCGGCCATGGCCCTGTTTTGCATATGTCCGCCGCCCGTGATCGTGACCGCGTCGCAGTCCTCGAAGTACCTGCCGCTGGTGGTGCCGAGCTTGTCGCTCGTCGCAACGTAACAGCTCGTTGCCGCGCCCTGCTCCACGGACTTGCCGCGCAGCTTGACGTATGCTCCCCAGGCAAAACGGCTGAATGCGCCGAGGTTGCGGTCGAGGTCGGTCTTGATGACGCCCGGATGCAGCGAATTGCACGTGATGCGCGTGCCCCGCAGGATCTCCCCGAGCTGCAGCGAACAGAGGACGTTCGCCAGCTTGGAGTGGCCGTAGGCGACCGAGTCACTGTAATCGCGTGTCATCGCGAGGTCGTCGAACAGGATGCCGTCTTCCGGCGCATCACGGTAGGCGGTCCTGCTCGCGACGATGACGATCCGTGCCTGCCAGGCCAGGTAGAGCCGCTCCATGATCCGGTTGATGAGGATGAAGTGGCCGAGATGATTGATCACGAAGTGCTTCTCGACGCCGTCGATCAATTGCCGCTCGTTGCCGCCACCGCGATAACCCGCATTGCAGACGAGTATGTCGACCGGCGTATTCAGCGAGCGAACGGCGTCGGCGCAATGCGCGACGGAATCGAAATCGCCGAGGTCGAGCTGCACGGGCGTCGTGATTCCGGTCACGCTGCGGCAAGCTTCTTCGGCACGCTTCAGGGACCGGCTCGTCCCGACGACATAGGCGCCACGCTTCGCAAGTACGCGCATCGTCTCGAAGCCGATTCCCGAGGTGCAGCCCGTGACGACCGCGAGCTTGCCGGACAGGTCCACGCCCGCCGTGACCTGTTCGGCCGTCGAGTCCTCGTCGAAGCCGCTCCGTGGCACGGTCGATACCGGCAGGCGGTCGACACCGCCGCATGCGGCCAACTGCGAACCGAGCAGCGCGAGACCGGTATTGCCCAGGAACCGCCGGCGATCGATCGTCATCCGTCGTCACCGAAAAGCGCGGCGAGCGCGTCTTTCGCGGCATCGGCTTGCGACTTTCGCGCCGGATCGAACGCGGCGTCGGACGGCTTGAACCAGTCGCAGAAATTCGGGCGTTCTTTCTCGGTAACGTCGTCGGCACCGTCCTCGCGGCACTTGCGGGGCACGTGTTCGTCGAAGTGAATGCACATCCTGCACACGTGGAGGTCTGCGCTGCAGGCGGGGCACTGGTCGTGTCGCGACAGCGGCAATGTCAGTGCCGAAAGCGACGCACCGCATCGGTAGCAG
>JANQGP010000388.1 GCA_028277265.1 Woeseiaceae bacterium
TTCGCGACGTGCGCGGTCTGAAGAAGAAACCGTCGACCTCCGAACTCCTCGACTGGATCAAGTTGTTGCTCGCCGAGGATATTCCGCCCGAGGCGCTGCACGGCGACGACAAGCGCAGCGCGATTCCGCCGCTCTACGGCGCGTTGTTGAAGAACGAGCAGGACGTACATCTCTTCGAGCAGCTCGTGTTCCTCGACCGGCGTACGAACCCGCAATAGCAACATGCTGCTGCCGTTTTTCTACATGCTTCGCGAAGGCGGTATGAAAACGTCGATCACGGAATGGCTGGCGCTTCTCGAGGCGATGAAGCGCGGACTCGCGGGACAAAGCGTGGATGATTTCTACTACCTGGCGCGCGCGACACTGGTCAAGGACGAGTCGGAGCTCGATCGATTCGATCGTATCTTCGGCGCCTACTTCAAGGGTGTAGAGGACTCATTGAGTGACCTGTCCCAGGACGTTCCCGAGGAGTGGTTGCGAGCGCAGGCCGAGCTCCTGTTGACCGAAGAGGAACGGGCGCAGATCGAAGCCATGGGCGGTTTCGAGGAACTGATGCAGGCGCTCAAGGAACGACTCGAGGAACAGGAAGACCGCCACGAAGGTGGCAGCAAGTGGATCGGCACCGCCGGTACCTCGCCGTTCGGCGCGTACGGGTTCAATCCCGAGGGCGTGCGGATTGGCCAACACGGCTCGAGAAATCGCCGCGCGGTCAAGGTCTGGGACAAGCGGGAGTACCGCAATCTCGACGATTCGCTGGAACTGGGGACGCGAAACATCAAGGTTGCCCTGCGACGGCTGCGCAAGTTCGCGCGAGAAGGCGCAGCCGACCAGCTCGACCTCGACGACACGATCGACAAGACGGCGCGAAATGCCGGCCTGCTCGACATTCGCATGGTTCCCGAACGCCACAATGCGATCAAGGTATTGCTGTGCCTGGACGTCGGCGGGTCAATGGACGATCACGTGCGCGTGTGCGAAGAATTGTTCTCCGCGGCCCGCAGCGAGTTCAAACACCTCGAGTACTTCTATTTCCACAACTTCATTTACGAATCGATGTGGAAGGACAATCGCCGCCGACACTCCGAGAAGACGCCGACCCTCGACGTCGCCCACAAGTACGGCGCTGACTACAAGCTGATCTTCGTCGGCGATGCGACCATGAGTCCCTACGAAATCGTGTATGCCGGCGGCAGCGTCGAGCACTGGAACGAAGAACCGGGCGCTGTCTGGATCAAGCGCTTGCTAAATACCTATTCGAATGCCGTGTGGCTCAACCCGGAACCTCGTGAGCGCTGGGACTACACGCCGTCGACGAAGCTGATACGCGAGCTCATGGAAGATCGCATGTACCCGCTCACCATCGCCGGCCTCGACGAGGCCATCCGCGAACTTCACTGAACTCGATCGCCAGGTGCCCCTCGATACGACGGTACCGACGCCGTTTCGGTCCGAAATACCGGACAGGAATGGCTCGCTGCGCTGCGCTTTATTTCCTGTCCGGTTATTTCGCACCACGGCGTCATCACCTACGTCACGTGCGGTAACGTCACTCTGAGCGCGCAACGGGTGAGGACGCCGCGGCCGGGACAATGCATACGTGAAATCAAGCGCAGCGCAGCGAGCCATTCACGTATGCATGTACCGGCGGTAGCGGTGTCAATGCGGTGGCGAAAGGCGGCGAAAACCGAGATTACTGTGTGCGGAGATCGGCGAGGTCGGCAAGAACCTGCGTGGAGTGCGTGTCGGGGTCGACTTTCTCGTAGTGCTTTGCGATCGTGCCGTCCGGACCGATGATGAAGGTCTCGCGCTTGGCGACGGTCATGCCGAACATCCGCGTCTTGACGCCATACGCGCTGGCCGTCGTGCCATCGGCGTCCGACAGCAACGGAAACGGCAGCCCGTGTTCTTCGGCAAACGCCTTGTGTGATTCGATGTCGTCGAGACTTACGCCCAGAATCTGGGCATTGAGGTCGCGGAACGCAAATATGTTGTCCCTGAACTCGCAGGCCTCTGTCGTGCAGCCGGGCGTGTTGTTCTTGGGGTAGAAATACAGGACAACCCACTGGTCCCGATAGTCCTCGAGCGAGTGTAGCTGGCCGTGCTGGTCGGACAGTTCGAACTCGGGCGCTTCGCCGCCCACGCGCAGATCGTCATTGGCAATGCCGATCGACGTAAACCCGACTACGATCGCAATGGCGACCGCCGGGATCATGGCGAGTGAGAATGTGCGCTTCAATACCTGGGCCCTAGGTCCGGTTTCGGGATGCGCATTATAATACGATCTAGTGTCCTGTCCGGTTAATTGCCATAATTTCAGCGCGTCGTTCAAGGCGTGTGGCAAGACACTGGCTTGCGGCAATGTAACTCATCGTATCGACCTGAATGAATGATGCAACGCAATCTCTGAAGACCGCGTTGGTGTTGCCTGGTGGCGGCGCACGCGGCGCGTTCCAGGTGGGTGTCCTCAAAGCGCTGGCGGAACTCCTGCCGCGTGGCTGTCCGAACCCGTTTCCCGTGATCAGCGGTACTTCGGCGGGCGCAGTGAATTCCGTCGTCCTGGCGACTCGAGCGCGGAACTTCAGGATCGCGATTGCCGAACTGGAACGGGTCTGGGGCCATTTCCGCTGTCATCATGTCTACAGGACCGACCACCTGGCCATGCTCAAGAGCAGCCTGCACTGGATGGCGGCTCTCGTGCTGGCCGGGCTCGTCGTCGGCATGCCGAAGTCGTTGCTGGACAACTCTCCGCTACGCAAGCTGCTCGGAGACAACGTCCATTTTCCGCGCATCCGCGACGCCATAGAGGCGGGACACCTGGAGTCCGTGGCGGTCACCGCAGCCGGCTACGCGACCGCGCGTTCGACCACGTTCTTCGAAGCGGATCCGGGACGGCGGCCGTGGCAGAGGACGCGCCGCCTCGGCAAGCAAACCCGGCTCAATCTCGATCATCTCATGGCAAGCATCGCCGTACCGATGGTCTTTCCGCCCGTGCGTATCGGCAACGAGTATTTCGGCGATGGCGCGATGCGCCAGGCCACCCCGCTCAGTCCAGCCCTGCATCTCGGCGCCGACCGGATTCTCGTCATCGGAATCCGCGATGAGACCGGAGGCAAGGAGCCGGATGTACCGGGCGAGCCGCCGAGCTTCGCCACGATCGCGGGCTACATGCTCGACACCCTGTTCATGGACGGTCTCTACTCTGACCTCGAGCGCATCACGCGCATCAACAACTTGATCGATGCGGTTCCGGATCAGCCGCTGTTCGCCGGGGAACGGCAGCTTCGACCGATCGATACCATGCTGATTGTGCCGAGCGAGGATCTGCAGCTCATCGCTGAAAAGCACCGCCGCGAGTTACCGCTCGCGATCCGCACGCTGCTCCGCGGCGTAGGCGGCAAGAGCCCCGGCGAGAACAAGTTGCTGAGCTTCCTGTTGTTCGAGAGCGCCTACACGCGCGAACTGATTCATCTCGGCTATCGCGATGCGATGGCGGTCAAGGACCAGCTACAGAATTTCGTGACGGGGGCGGACGTGCCGCGACTCTTCGCGCCGACCTGGATCAGGCGCGATCTCAGCGCATTCAGTCCCGACTGAACCGCTGGCCGGGCAGCGCATTGTGGCGCGTGTGCACCGCGCCATGCGTCCCGGAGAGCTCGGCAGCGACTTTCTCGGTCATGTAGACCGAGCGGTGCTGGCCGCCGGTGCAGCCGATTGCGACCGTCATATAGCCGCGGCTGGCCTTCTTGTAGTGTGGGATCCAGCGGTCCAGAAATGCCGTTATGTCTTCGTACATGGCCGTGAATTTTTCCTCCGCGTCCAGGAACTCCCGCACTTCGTCGTCCATTCCGGTCAGGCCGCGGAGTTCCAGGTTCCAGTACGGATTCGGCAGGCTGCGCAGGTCGAAGACGAAGTCGGCGTCGGCCGGGATACCGTGCTTGAAGCCGAACGACTCGATCAGGACCGACAGCGATTTCGTCTGCCGGCGATCCACTCGCGAGCGGACGATGTCGGCGAGTTCGTAGATGCTGGTGCGGCTGGTGTCGACGGTCAGGTTTGCCAGGACCTGGATCTCGGCGAGGATCGTGCGCTCGGACTCGATTGCGGCGAGCAGCTCGGTTCCCTGCTCGGCCAGCGGATGGCGGCGCCGCGACTCACTGTAACGCTGCAGCAGTATCTCGTCGCTGGCCTGCAGGAAGATGATGTCCGTCGTAACGCCGTGGCCTCGCAGTTTGCGGAGGAGGTCGGGCAATTCGCGGAGGTTGTCGGCAGGATTGCGGGCATCGACACCGACGGCGAGATGACGGGCCGACTTGCCGTTGTTGCGGCGGACTTCGTCGACGGCCCCTGTCAGCAGCGCGACCGGCAGATTGTCGATGCAATAGAAGCCGAGGTCCTCGAGCGCGTGCAATGCGACCGATTTGCCCGAGCCGGACAGCCCGCTGACGATGATCAGGCGCAATTCGCCTGGCATGCCATCGCGGCGCCGTTGATCAGCGCCTCGTACAAGTCTTTGCTGCTGTTCATTTCACGCAGTCGCGCGCGTAAGCCGTCGTCCGCGAGTACCTGTGTCACGAGCTTGATGTCAGCGCGGTGGCTGTCGTCGACCTCGCTCGGCACGATCATGCCGAAGACGATGTCCACAGGTTCTCCGTCGGGCGAGTCGAAGTCGACGGGCTCCGACAGTTTGATCAGGACGGCGACACTATTGTCGATGCCGTCGACGCGACAATGCGGGAATGCAGCGCCGCGCTCGAGGCCCGTGCAGCCGAGCCGTTCGCGGCTGATCAGGCATTCGAAGATATCGTCGCTTGCGATATCCGGGTGATAGCGAACCAACAATTCACTGAGAATTTCCAGGCAGTGTTTCTTGCTGCGCGCCATCGCATTGCACAGCACACCGTCCGGTTTGATGATTTCCTGGAGCGACATAGCGGGTGTTTCCGGCTTTCGAAAAAGACCGCGCGGCCATTCGGCCGCGCTGCGTCTGCCTTGTCAGGCGTAACGGGATTTGTGTTTGTCTCTGGGGTGGTGATTATGGAGTTTTTCCTTGTACTTGCGAACTCGTCGTTCGAGTTTGTCGACAAGGCCATCGATTGCGGCGTACATGTCTTCTTCGGTGTGATCACAGTAAATACTGCCGCCATTGACGCTGGCGGTCGCCTCAGCCTTGTGGCGAAGCTTTTCGACCGTCAGAATACACTGGACGTCAGACACGATGTCAAAGTGGCGGGCGATCTTGTCGATCTTCTGCCCGACGTAGTCTCTCATTGATTCAGTGACTTCGACATGATGGCCTGAAACATTCAACTGCATAATGGTCTCCCAAGTGTCTTTCCAGCCTGCATGGTCAGGATAACAGTCCGGTCGGTCTCATTCATCCGGGCTTCCGGCTAACGGACCTCGCGAACCCTGCGTTCGCTTGATGACGGGATATTCATGGCCTCCCGGTACTTGGCCACCGTCCGCCTCGCAACAGAAATTCCCTCTTCTTTCAACAAGTTGGTGATCTTGCTGTCCGACAGGGGCTTGGCCGGGTTCTCGGCGCCGATCAGCTTGCGAATCTTCGCACGAACCGAGGTGGACGACTGGTCCTCACCACTGGCCGTGGACAGATGCGAAGAAAAGAAATACTTGAATTCGAAGACACCCCGCGGGGTGTGCATGTATTTGTTGGTCGTGACCCGGGAGATCGTCGATTCGTGCATGCCGATCTCCTCGGCGATGTCCCTGAGCACCATCGGCTTCATGGCTTCGTCGCCGTGCTCGAGAAACTCGGTCTGGCGCGCCACGATACTGGTCGCGACCTTGAGCAGGGTCTCGTTGCGAATCTCGAGGCTGCGAATGAGCCACCGCGCCTCCTGGAGCTGCGATTTCAATACCGGGTGCTCGCCCGAGCCCCGCAGCAGTCTGGCGTACTGCTGATTGACCGACAGTCGCGGGACCCCGGTCGGGCTGATTTCGACCTGCCACTTCTTGTCGACTTTGCGTACGAAAACGTCCGGAATGACATACTCGGCGGCAGCGGGGCTGACGGCCGTTCCGGGCCGCGGATTGCAGCCGCGAATCAGGGACAGGGCGTCGTGCAAATCGTCTTCGCTGGTGCGCAGGCTGCGGCGAAGCTCACCGTAATCGCGAGTGGCGACCAGATCGAGGTGGTCGCCTGCAATGCTGATCGCCAGTTGCAGTCCCGGGGTCGACCACTCGAGCTGGCTCAGCTGCAGGATGATGGTTTCCGAAAGCGAGCGGGCACCGACGCCGACCGGATCGAGCCGCTGAATCTTGGTCAGGGTGCGTTCCACTTCCTCGATCGCCACCGGCGGTCTTTCATCGAGGCTTTCAAGAATTTCTTCGAGATCGGCCTCGAGGTAACCGTCGTCGTTGATTGAATCGACCAGCGCTTCGCCGATGACGACTTCACGCTCGGAGAAATGCTCCATCTCGAGCTGCCAGAGCAGGTGATCGCGCAACGACTGCCCGGACTCATCGGCAAATTCCGTAATTGGACGGCCTTCGCCATTCCAGCCGCCGTCCTGGATGCGGTCGCTGGCACGGGTCTGCCACATTTCGTCGGCCTCGATGGCTTCGACCTCGGCGGTGGACTCCGAACTCGTGCTCGGGACGTCGGGGAGGTCCTCCATCTCGAGCATGATGTTCTCTTCGAGCGCTTCCTGGATCTGGGCATTCAGGTCGAGAACGGGCAGCTGAAGCAGCCGGATGGCCTGCTGCAGCTGCGGCGTCATTGTCAGCGTCTGGCCGAGTTTGAGTTGCAGCGAAGGTTTAAGCATTGCCTTTCAGTCGTGAACGCAAGTGATCAGTTTGCCTCAGAGTTTGAACTCCTGTCCGAGATACACTTCCCGAACGTGCTGATTCTCGAGAATCTCGGCCGGAGAGCCCGCAGCGATCAGGCTCCCGTCGCTCAGTATATAGGCATGGCCGCAAATACCGAGAGTCTCGCGCACATTATGGTCAGTAATGAGCACGCCGATGCCGCGCTCGCACAGGTGCCGAATGATGCGCTGGATGTCGAGCACGGAAATCGGATCGACGCCGGCGAACGGTTCGTCGAGCAGCACGAACAACGGGTTCGCGGCGAGGGCGCGGGCGATCTCGACGCGGCGCCGCTCGCCACCGGAGAGACTGATACCCTGGCTCGAACGCACGTGCCCGACATGGAGTTCGTCGAGCAGGTTTTCGAGTTCCTGCTCGCGGCCGGCTCGATCCAGGTCGACGCGAGCCTCGAGAATCGCGAGGATGTTCTGTTCCACGGTCAGTTTGCGGAATATCGATGCTTCCTGCGGCAGGTACCCGACGCCGAGTCGCGCACGGGCGTGCATCGGTAGCGGCGTAAGGTCCTTGCCGTCGAGCAGGATGTTTCCACCATCGGCCGTGATCAGGCCGACGATCATGTAGAACGCCGTCGTCTTGCCGGCACCGTTCGGGCCGAGCAGGCCGACGACTTCGCCGCTCTTGATTTCGAGTGACAGGTTCTTGACGACTTTGCGGAGCTTGTAGCTCTTCGAGATGTCCTGGACGCTGAGGATGCTCATTGACTGTCGTCTTCGGGCGCAGTCTCAGGCTCGGGGGTACCGTTGGCAGGCGTATAGCGGATGCGAACGCGATCATCGTCGGTCCCGCTCGAGTCGGCTTTGATGCGGCGTTCGTTGATGTTGTACAACAGGAAGTTCGATGCTATCTCACTGCCGCTTTCGGTAATCTTCGCATTGTCGGAGAATTCAATGACGCCGCCGGCAACGTCGTAGTGCAGCTTGCCGGCCTCGGCATAGGTGACGTCGTCGGCACCGGCCCGGCGCAACTCGTAGGTCGCCGGAGAACCAGTGACAACGGCACTGCTCAGGGTGCTTCCTTCGAACTGCAATACGGCGTCGTCACATTCGATCCTCCCGTTGTCAACGACAATCACCACGTTGCCGGAAAACCGCAGGTGGCGCTCGTTCTCCAATCCGTTGGTCATGCGGCCTTCATCAGATTCGATCGAGATGTTGCCCTGGGAAAAGCGCAGACCCGTATAGAGATAGGTGGAGGTCTTGCCGTCAAACACCGCTGTTTCGGAATCCAGGGTCCAAGGCAGCTGATCGAGATCCACAACCTGCGCGCCCGCCGCCGGTGCGATGGCGATCCATGCCAACAGACCTTGCAGAATGCGTGTCGAGCTACTCATTATCTAAGGAACTATCTTGCCTCGAACGTTGGATTTCAGTTCGATTCGATCGTCGTTCAACGATGCTAGCATGCCCGTCGCCGTCAGGCTGCGGCTACCGAATCGAATCTGTACCCGTTCGTCGGTCTCGGCAATGAAGCGCTCCGGGTCCAGCTCCAGGTACTGCGTTCGAATCTCGGTCTCCTGTCCATCGTCGTCGGGGGCGCTGATGGCCCGTACGTATCCGCGCAACGCGATCCGCGGATTGCCCTGCTGCAACGTCGCCTCGTCGGCCTGCACGACCCACGGGACCTCCGACGTCGGCGAATATCGCACGCGCACTTCCTTGAATTCGATCCGATCCACGTCCTCTTGTTCCGCATGCGCTGCTTCGATTTCGTATAGCAGCTGCCCGTCATCTGCGGTGCCGAGAATTCGGGCCGATTTCAGGTAGTAGCCCCGGTGTTCGACGTCATAGGACAAGGGATCGGCGTCGTCGTCGCTCCTGTCACGGGCCAGATACCAGGTGCCGGCGGCGGCGGCCGTCAGTACCCCGATCAGGATCATCATGCGCGGGCTCATTGACCGGGCTTGCTCCTCGCCGCCACGATAAGGTCACAGACCTCGCGGACGGCACCGGCGCCGCCGGGCCTCGTCGTTACGTAGTCACAGCGCTGCTGCAGTTCGGCCACCGCATTGGCGACCGCGACCGAGAAACCGACATGCCCGAGCAACGGCAGGTCGGGCAGGTCGTCGCCGACGTAGGCGCAATCGGACACGGCGATGTCGAGTCTCCCGGCCAGTTCATCGAGCGCGGCAACCTTGTCCCTGCAACCGAGGATGACGTGCGGAACACCCAGCTCGGCCATGCGTTTCTCAACCGCGCCGGACTCGCGTCCGCTGATGACGGCTGCCGAGACACCGGCGGCGATCAGGCGCCGAACGCCGTATCCATCCTGCGTGTGAAATGCCTTCGTCTCGACGCCGTCATCCGACAGGTAGAAACGGCCGTCGGTAAATACACCGTCGACGTCGAATGCGACCAGGCGAATCTCACCGAGCCTGGCGAGCGCGCTGCTCACATCAAGCCCTCGCGAAACAAGTCATGGATATTCAGTGCCCCGACCAGCCTGTTGTCGTCGTCGGCGACGAGCAACGACGTGATCTTGTTTTCCTCGAGCATGTGGAGAGCTTCGGCCGCAAGCACGTCAGCCGACGTCGTCTTGCAATCGGCGTGCATGATGTCACCGATAACGGTCGTACGAATATCGGCGCCGCTGTCGAGCGACCGGCGCAGGTCGCCGTCCGTGAAGATGCCGAGAATCGCGCCGACGTCGTCGACGATGGCCGTCATACCGAGCCCCTTGTCGGTCATTTCGAGCAGTGCATCGCGCAGCGTTACCGAGCGCGCTACCGACGGTATGCGCTCGCCGGTACGCATGACGTCCGAGACACGCAACAACAGCCGCTTGCCGAGGCTGCCGCTGGGGTGCGAGCGTGCAAAGTCCTCGGCCGTAAAGCCACGCATTTGCAGGAGCGCAACGGCCAGCGCGTCGCCCATCGCCAGCGTGGCCGTCGTGCTCGCGGTTGGCGCGAGGTTCAGCGGGCAGGCTTCCTCGGCAACGCTGATGTCGAGATGCACGTCGGCGGCCCTGGCCATCGTCGACTCCGCGTTGCCCGTCATTGACAAAAGCCTCGCGCCCATGCGTTTGACCACCGGGAGGATCGTGACGACTTCGTCGGTCTCGCCCGAGTACGATACGGCGAGTAGCGTGTCATGGCTCGTGATCATGCCGAGGTCGCCATGACTGGCCTCGGCCGGATGCATGAAAAAGGCCGGGGTGCCGGTGGAAGCCAGGGTCGCCGCTATCTTGTTACTGACGTGCCCGGACTTGCCCATGCCCGTTACGACGACGCGGCCTGGCGTGTCGATACACAGCTGGCAGGCCGCCGCGAAGTCGGCATTGAGTCGCGTCTTGAGCGTATCGACAGCGCGCGCCTCGATGTCGATGACGTTGGCTGCAAGTGCCAGTATCTCGTCCTTTGTGAGCGATTCAGCCAAGCCGGTCCCTGAGATCCCAACAAGCACCCATTCTAGCCGAGATGGACCCTGGAATGTTTCTAGATGTTCCGGGCAATGACGTAGCCGACGTACGCCATGTAAGCGACAGACAAGGCGAGGCCTTCGAGCCTGGACAGCTCCGCCTTGCCGTCATAGTCATAGGTCATCGCGAACAGGACGAGCGTGAACGCGACCATGACGAAGATGTGCAGCGACAGGACCGACGGGGGCAGCGAAGCCGGCGAAATCGTGGCGGCGACCCCGATGACGGCAAGCAGGTTGAATATATTCGAGCCGACGATGTTGCCGATCGCCAGGCCGTACTCGCCTTTCAGCGCGCTGGCGAGCGATACGGCGAGTTCCGGCAGGCTGGTGCCGATCGCAACGATTGTGATGCCGATGACGACCTGCGAAACACCGAGTATCCGAGCGATACCTACGGCGCCGTCGACGAGCAGGTCGGCACCGAGCAACAGGGTTCCGAGGCCGATCAGCAGCCAGACGATCGCCATGTGCATGCTGACGTCGGTCGGGATCTCCGCGTCGTAATCCTGCGCGATCGGGTCCGTCGCCGCCGACCGCATGCCCAGCCGCGCCAGCCAGACCATGACGATGACCAGGCCGGTCAGCATGACAAGCCCGTCGATGCGGCTCAAATACGAGTCCAGGAACAGCGACACGGTCAGCAACGAGACCGCGAGCAGTGCGGGCATCTCCTGCCGCAACGTCGCCGACTTCAGTTCGATCGGCCGGATCATTGCCGTCAGGCCGAGCACGAGCCCGATGTTGGCGATGTTCGACCCGATGGCATTGCCGACGGCCAGCCCGGGCTGTGCCTGGACTGCCGCCACCGCGGAAACGAGGATCTCCGGTGCCGAGGTTGCGAACGCGACGACGGTCAAACCGATCAGCAGCGGTGCGACGCCAAGGTTGCGGGCCGTCGCCGCGGCGCCATGCACGAAGCGGTCCGCACCCCAGATCAGGAGCACGAGGCCTGCGACTACCAGGAGGATATTGCCGATCATGTTTTTCTGTTCTTGAGGACGGCGGCTATGATACACAGAATCCGGTGGAGGCGTTGGGAAGCCGCTTCAAATATCGGTACACTGCGCGGCCTGTTCAGTTCGACGGTGTCTTATGGATCCAGTTGAAATTACCCGCCTGATCGAAGCCGGCTTCGACAACGCGGTCGTCAAGATCGTGAGCGACGACAACACCCACTACCAGGCCCTCGTCGTGGCTGCCGAGTTCGAGGGCAAACGGCCGCTCGCTCGCCACCAGCTCATTTACCGGTGTCTGGGCGCCCTGATGGGCAATGAGATTCACGCGATGTCGATTACGGCCCTGACACCGGCCGAATGGCAAGCGCGCAGCGGCGAGACGGATGGATAAGCTGTCCATCACGGGCGGCAAGCCCCTGGCCGGCACCGTCACGATCTCGGGCGCGAAGAATGCCGCCCTGCCGATTCTCGCCGGTACGCTGCTGGCCGAGGAGCCCGTTACCGTCGCCAATGTCCCACACCTCAAAGACGTCACGACGATGTTGTCTTTGTTGCAGATGATGGGTGCACTCGTCACGGTCGACGATCGGCTCGGCGTCGAGGTCGACGCTCGCAATATCGATCGCCGGCAGGCGCCCTACGAGCTCGTCAAGACGATGCGCGCCTCGATTCTCGTGCTCGGTCCGCTCGTTGCACGCTTCGGCGAGGCCGACGTGTCGCTGCCGGGCGGTTGTGCAATCGGTGCACGGCCGGTGAACCTCCACGTTGCCGGTTTGCAGGCAATGGGCGCCGATGTCGTCGTCGAAGAAGGATTCATCAAGGCTCGCTCCGAGCGCCTCAAAGGTGCTCACATCGTCTTCGATACGGTGACGGTGACAGGTACCGAGAACCTCCTGATGGCCGCCGTACTCGCCGACGGCGAAACCGTTCTGGAAAACGCTGCGCGCGAACCCGAGGTGACCGACCTCGCCAACTTCCTGATCGGCATGGGCGCCGATATCGCCGGCGTTAGCAGCAGCACGCTGGTGATCAATGGCGTCGAGCGGCTCGGCGGTACGCGTTACGAGGTGCTGCCGGATCGCATCGAGACCGGCACCTACCTCGTCGCGGCGGCGATGACCGGTGGCAAGGTCCGCGCGGTCAATACGGCACCCGAGACGCTCGAGGCGGTGCTGATCAAACTCAAGGAGGCGGGCGCTCGTATCGAGTCCGGTGACGACTGGATCGGAATCGACATGCAAGGCAAACGGCCGGTCGCAATCGACATCCGCACGGCGCCTTACCCGGCGTTCCCGACCGACATGCAGGCGCAGTTCTGCGCCATGAACGCCGTTGCCGACGGCGTCGGAACGATAACCGAGACGATTTTCGAGAATCGTTTCCAGCACGTGCTCGAGTTGCAGCGCATGGGCGCGGACATCCAGCTCGAAGGGCATACGGCCATATGCACCGGTGTCGACAAGCTCACGGCGGCGCCCGTCATGGCCACCGACCTCCGTGCATCGGCCGGCCTCGTGCTGGCCGGTCTCGCCGCCGACGGCGACACGATCGTCGATCGTGTTTACCACGTGGACCGCGGCTACGAACGTATCGAGGAAAAGCTGGGCCAGCTCGGCGCGTCAATCAACCGAATCGTATAGCCCCTGCGGGCGTTCGCCGGCCGTAACGACCGTACGGAACCGTTCACCGTCGCGAAGACCCAGCACGTCGACCGCGTCGCCGGGCACCGTGCTCGCCGAGATCAACAATGCCTGGCGCTGCGAATAAACTGGCTCACCGTTCATTTCGATGATGACGTCGCCGGCCCTCAGGTTGGCGGCCGCAGCAGGGCCTCCTTCGTACACTTCCATGAGCATGATGCCGGTGCCGTTTTCGATACCGAGGGCGACGCGTTCGGCGTCGGTCAGGTCATCCGGCAACAGTCCCATGTAGCCGCGGATGACACGGCCGTGAAGCTTGATCTGCTCGACCACGCCTCGGACGAGGTCGACCGGGATGGCGAAGCCGATTCCTTCGGTGCCGGTGTCCTGGGCCAGCACGGCGGCGTTGATGCCCACGAGCTCGCCAAGACTGTTGATCAGCGCACCGCCCGAGTTGCCCGTGTTGATCGCCGCGTCGGTCTGGATGAAATTGGCGAACGTCACGAGCTGGTAGAGATTGCGCCCCGTGGCACTGACGATGCCTTGCGTTACCGACGTCGCGAGCCCGTAAGGGTTGCCGATCGCCAGCACGACGTCGCCGATCCGCAGATCGTCGGACCGGCCGAGCCGAATGGGCTGGAGCCCGGGCATCTCGACCTTGAGCAGGGCGAGGTCGGTTTCCGCGTCGAGACCGACGATTCTGGCGTCGGCGATCCGGCCGTCGCTGAACTGTACCCGGATTTCGGTCTGCTCGTCCTCGAACACGTGGTAGTTGGTGACCAGGTAACCTTCGGCATCGATGACGACCGCGGATGCGAACGTGGTATCGATACGAAATCTTGGCCGCTCGGACGCCAGGGCCGCTTCCTGTACGAGCCGCTTCGAATAGACATTGACCACCGAGGGTGCGGCCGCGGCAACGGCGTCGGCGTAACTGGCTGCATCCTGGCCGTTTTCGCCGATTCCGGGCATCAGGTCCGGGCGAACGAGCACGACCAGAAACGCGACTGCCAGTCCGACGACTACCGACTGCAAAACGAATACTAGAGCTGATCTCAATCCGGCCACGTGACGTTCTGGCTACCTCGATCGTGTGTGGGTTCCTGCCTAGCCAATTTCGATTGGCCGCGTGTATAATGCGCCGTGGTTCCGCATCTAGGTCCGGGGCACCCGTCATCCTGACGGTAAACCGGGTTTGCTGCAAATCTACCAGTTTCGAAACAAAGCAATGAAAGCGCTAGGAAAGCCGCCGTCCAGAGCGGCGTAATGGGAGTGCCTGATGACCGAAGACGACCTTGATCGCAACAGGCGTCATTTTCTATCCGTTGCAGCCGCCGCAACCGGCGTAGTGGGTGCCGCGGCGGTGGCGATTCCATTCATTTCGTCACTGAAGCCCAGTGCCCGGGCCCAGGCGCTCGGTGCGCCGGTCGAGGTCCCGCTGGGATCGATTCAGCCGGGCGAGATGGTGCGCGTTGTCTGGCGAGGCAAGCTGGTGTTCGTGCTGCGCCGCACCGAGGAGATGCTGGAGCGCTTGCCGAGCGTCGTCGACGATCTGCGCGATCCCGATTCGACGGAGTTCGCCGACCATCAGCCCGACTACGCAGCAAACGAGACGCGTTCGGTCAAGCCGGAGTACCTCGTCGTCGAGGGTTCCTGCACCCACCTCGGCTGCGCACCGCTCGAGGATTTCGAGGTGCGACCGGCGGAAGGCTGGGAAGGCGGGTTCTTCTGCCCGTGCCATGGTTCGAAGTTCGATCTCGCCGGGCGCGTATACAAAGGTGTACCGGCACCAAGCAATCTGCGGGTTCCTCCACACCGGTTCGTCAGGGACGACCTGATTCTGATCGGTCAGGACACAGGAGCAGCGTAATGGCCAGGATCGAAACAGAAGTCGGCAAGCCGCAGGGCGGCTTCATGAAATGGATCGACGATCGCTTCCCGTTCACCAAGACGATGGAGCATCACGTCACCAAGTATTACGCGGCGAAGAATTTCAACTGGTGGTACATCTTCGGCGTTCTCGCGTTCGTCGTACTTGCTATCCAGTTGATCACGGGCATCTTCCTGACGATGAACTACAAGCCGTCCGCGACGGAAGCGTTCGCATCGGTCGAGTACATCATGCGCGACGTCGAGTGGGGCTGGCTCATACGCTACATGCATTCCACCGGCGCGTCGTTCTTTTTCGTCGTCGTCTACCTGCACATGTTCCGCGCCATGCTGTACGGCTCGTACAAGAAGCCACGCGAGCTGATCTGGATCATCGGCATGCTGATCTTCTTCGTGCTCATGGCCGAGGCGTTTGCAGGCTACCTGCTGCCCTGGGGCCAGATGTCCTACTGGGGTGCCCAGGTGATCATCTCGCTGTTCGGCGCTATTCCGGTCATCGGCGACGGACTCGTCGAGTACATCAAGGGTGATTACGCAATTTCCGACATCACCTTGAATCGTTTCTTCGCGCTGCACGTCATCGTGTTGCCGCTGGCGCTGATCGGACTCGTTTTCGTGCACATCGTCGCGTTGCACGAAGTCGGTTCGAACAACCCGGACGGCATCGAGATCAAGGACAACAAGGGACCCGACGGCGTACCGGTCGACGGCATCGCTTTCCACCCCTATCACACGTCGAAGGATCTTGTCGGCATCATCGTCTTCCTGATGATCTTCTCCGCGGTGGTTTTCTTCGCACCGGAGATGGGCGGCTTCTTCCTCGAGCATGCGAACTTCGAGAAGGCCAACGTGACGGCAACGCCCGAGCATATCGCGCCCGTCTGGTACTTCACGCCGTACTACGCCATCCTGCGTGCGGTGCCCGACAAATTCTGGGGTTTCGTGCTGTTCGCGATCTCCGTGGTCCTGCCATTGTTCCTGCCCTGGCTGGACCGCAGCCGGGTGCGATCGATTCGCTACCGCGGCTGGATGTACAAAACGGCGCTGACGACGTTCGTCATCACGTTCTTAATGCTGCTTTGGCTTGGGCTGCAGCCGGCGGAGGGACTCTATGTCCTGCTCGCGAGAATCTTCACGGTGCTGTACTTCGCGTTCTTCCTGCTAATGCCGTACTACACTGCAAAAGACAAGACGAAGCCGTTGCCGGACAGGGTGGTTTACCATGGATAGATTCACGAAACTGGCCGGCCTTGTTGTGCTGGGTGCCTGCTTTG
This sequence comes from Woeseiaceae bacterium, assembly GCA_028277265.1. Taxonomy (GTDB): domain Bacteria; phylum Pseudomonadota; class Gammaproteobacteria; order Steroidobacterales; family Woeseiaceae; genus UBA1847. The sequence continues at coordinate 16,026 of JANQGP010000388.1, forward strand.
CAACGTCGCCTGCGTCGGCTGCCGGCGGCAAGAGCCCGTTGGCCGATCCGTCCGGGATAGACCTCGACAACGTCGCTTCGCTGCAGCGAGGTGCAGCCAACTACATGAATTACTGTTCAGGTTGCCACTCGGCCGAGTACGTTCGCTTCAGCACGATCGGCAAGATGCTCGAGCTGTCGGACGAGCAGCTTATCGACAACCTGATGTTCAATGCCGACAAGACGTTCGAGACCATCAACGCGGCGATGCCGCATGCTGACGCCGAGCGGTGGTTCGGCCAGGCGCCGCCCGACCTGTCGCTGATGGCGCGGTCGAAAGGCGCGGACCATATCTACAACTTCCTGCGCGGTTACTACGTGGACCCGGACAGTCCGACCGGGGTCGATAACGTTGTTCTGGCCGGCACCAGCATGCCGCACGTGCTGTGGGAACTGCAGGGATTCCAGAAAGCGAACTTCGAGCAGCACGAGAACGAAGACGGTTCGGTTACGATGGAATTCGAGGGCTTCGAGATGCTCAGTGCAGGCTCGATGGACGCCGAGGCGTACGACGAATTCGTGCGCGATACGACGAACTTCCTTGCGTTCATTGCCGAGCCGGTTCGACAGGACCGCCGCAAGATCGGCGTCTGGGTTCTCATCTTCCTGCTCTTCTTCCTCGTGATTGCGGCGCAACTCAAGAAAGAAATCTGGAAGGACGTCAAATGATGGCGGTCGTAGCTAGCCGGCGGTCGGTAATGACGCTGTTCTCGCGGCCGACGGACATCCACAGTCACCGTACGCGTCTCGTGCTTGCCGAAAAGAACATCAATATCGAGATCGCGAATATACCCGGGCCCGATCTGCCCGAGGACCTGATGGATCTCAATCCCTATCACACGGTGCCGACCCTGGTCGATCGCGATCTGACGCTTTACGATTCCCGCGTCATCGTCGAGTACCTTGACGAGCGTTTCCCGCACCCGCCGCTGATGCCGGTCGACCCCGTAACACGGGCGCAGTTTCGACTCGCGCTGTTTCGTATCGAAACCGACTGGTATTCGATTGCCGAAGAAGCCGAGAACTCGACAGACGGCAAGCTGGGCAGCAAGTCGCGCAAGATGTTGCGCGAGAGCATCATGCAGAGCGCCGAGCTGTTTGCAGCGCGGCCGTACTTCCTGAGCGAAGAGTTTTCGCTCGTGGACTGCACGATTGCGCCGCTGCTATGGCGGCTGCCCGCCTACGGCATCGATCTCGGCGACGATGCCGAAGCGATCGAGGCCTA